>JAFKLV010000482.1 GCA_017304125.1 Sphingomonadales bacterium | reverse complement strand
GTCCCTGCTTGGCCTGCAGCGCCAGTTTCTGTTCGGCCGGTAGTCCTTCGTGCTTCGTCTTCAACGTCGCGGCGAGGCCGATCGGACTGGTCTCGGTCATCCCCCAGGCGTGCCGGACTCTGCAAAGAACGTCGCGGTCGCCAGCTTGCGGCGATGAAGCGGAGTCTGTCCGGTGGCCGCCCCGCCGTGCCCGAGTGCATGATGTGCGCCGCCCATCGCCAGCACGGCGGCTCGCGCCGAGAAGCCCTTGTCAAAGATGTAGACCTGGGTCCCGACATAGCGGCGGAACTGGAGCGCGAGCAGCGCCAGCAGCACCGACTTGCCCGCGCCGGTCGGCCCGACCACCATCATGTGACCGACGTCACCGACATGGGTGGAGAGTCGGAATGGGGTCGAGCCCACGGTTTTCGCCAACAGAAGCGGCGGACCACCGAGATGTGAATTGCGCTCCGGTCCTGCCCACACCGACGATAGCGGCATGAGGTGCGCGAGGTTCAGCGTGTGGACGAGCGGCTGGCGGACATTGGCGTAGATCTGACCGGGCAGGCTGGAGAGCCACGCCTCGACCGCATTCATTCCCTCGCGGATACAAGTGAACCCGAGCCCGTTGACGATCCGCTCTACGCGACGAACCTTGTCCTCGACCCGCTCACGATCGTTATCGGCGACGGTGATAGTCGTGGTGAGGTAACCGAATGCGACATGGTCACCGCCCAGCGCCTGAAGCGCGAGATCGGCATCGACCATCTTGTTGTCGGCATTGCTGTCGAGCAGCTGGGTCGGCTGGTTGTACATCACCTCGCGCAACAGCGCGGTGATCGACTTGCGCTTGTTGAACCACTGACGCCGCAGCCGGGTCAGTGCCTTGGTCGCGTCCGTCTTATCGAGCGCGATGAAGCGGGTGACCCAGCGATAGCCGAAATCCTGATGGTTGAGCGCGTCGAGGATGCCGGGCCGGCTCAGGTTCGGAAAACCGAGCACGGTGAGCGTGCGCAAATGCTGGTCGCCCAGCATCGGCTCGAGTCCGCCGACGAGCGGCGTGTCGACGAGCAGGCCGTCGAGGTACATCGGCGTCTCGGGGACCGCGATGTCGTGTCGCCGGGTCGATATCGTTCCGTGGAGAAAGGTCAGCGTCTCGCGATCGTCGAGCGCGACGACCTCGGGCATGAAGCCGGCGAACAGATCCAGCGCCCGATCGGTTGCGGCCATGAATGCCGCAAGCGCCTGACGCCAGTCGCGCCCCTCACCTTCGGTCGCCCGCTCGACGAGCATCCGGCCCGCCGTGTCGGCCTGATCGGCTGGCGGCAGAAAAGTCAGGGTCAGATAGGAGCGACTCTCGAAATGCTGCCCCGCCGCTTCGAAACCGGCGCGGCGCTCCTGATCGACCAGCCAGCTCGCTGCTTCAACGAACGCGCCGTCGGGATAGCCGATCGCTTCGCGGCGCTCGGTCTCGATGTGAAGCGCCCAGCCGGAGCCGAAACGCTTCATGACATTGTTGGCGCGCGCGCAGGCTGACACCAGCTCTGCCTCGGTCGCGCTTTCGAGATCGGGGCCCCGGAAGCGCAACGTGCGCTGGAAGCTCCCGTCCTTGTTGAGCACGACGCCAGGCGCGACCAGCGCCGCCCATGGCAGATGATCAGCCAGGCGAT
>JAFKLV010000481.1 GCA_017304125.1 Sphingomonadales bacterium | reverse complement strand
CAGCCCCACCCCCGTCCCGCCCTGCGAGATCGTGCGAAGCTGGCCGCGCACCACGGTGCGGCGCGACAAGGCGGTCAGCACCGCCAGCGCGCCACCGACGACCAGGACGAAGAGCGCAATCAGCAGCGCGGTTCGTGCGAACGGATTTGTCGATATGATGTCAGCCATATCAAACCTTTATGTCCACCAACCGGCGGATCGAGATGAAGCCGATCATGTAAAGCAGCAGCAATGCCGGGAAGCCGATGACGAAGATCGGATCGCGCGCGACATCAAGATAGAAAGCCGGGTTGAGCGCCATCAGCCCGCAAAAGGCGAGGACGGGCAGCCCGGTAAGCAGCCAGCCGGTCATCCGCCCTTCCGAGCTCAAGGCGCGGACCATCATGAACATGCTCGCGCGGTCGCGGATCACGCGCGACAGATTCTCCAGGATCTCCGCGAGATTGCCGCCGGTCTCATTCTGCACCGAGATCGACACGACGAACATCCGCATGTCTTCCAGCCCCCAGCGCTCGGCCATCGCCGACAGCGCGTCGGGCAGGTTGGCGCCATAAGCGATCTCGTCCGACACCAACCCGAATTCGCTGCCGATCGGATCGGGCATCTCCTCCGTGACAAGCTGGATCGCCGATGCGACCGGGTGACCGGCGCGCAGCGAGCGGGTGAAGACATCGAGCGCGACGGGGAATTGCTGCTCCATCTTCGCGCGCCGCCGCTCGGCAATCCGGCCGAGCACGATCAGCGGCAGCCCGATCGCAAAGGCCGCCGCGGCGGTGACGATGAGCAGCACCACGCCGAAGCCGAAGGTGAATTTCGCAATCCACACCAGCGCCGAAATCAGCACCAGCGCGCCGAGAAAGCCGAGCGCGACCATCAGCATCAACGAGCGGGATTCGATCGGCACCGCCGACATCATCACCATCCGGGCGAAGCGCGCGTAGAGCCGTTCCAGCGGCCCGGCATCGGGGCCGAGCGGCGGCGGCACATTCTTGAGCAGCGCGAGCGACACCGCCTCGCGATCGAGCCCGCCGCGCAGCATCTTCAGCCGCCGGTTGATCGCATCGCGCTCGCGCCGCCGGTTCCAGGTCAGCCCGAACACCAGTTGCGACAGGATGAACACCGACCCGAAGATCGCGGCGAGCAGCAGCGCGCGGATCAGCAGCGCGCTCATGACTGGCCGTTCCGCAGCACCGGGCGGAAGATTTCCGCATCAAGCCGGACGCCACGCGCTTCCAGCTCGGTCATGAATTTCGGCCGGATCCCGGTCGCCTCGAAATAGCCGAGGACATTGCCTTCGTCGTCGCGCCCGGTGCTGCGGAAGCGGAAGATCTCCTGCATCGTGATCACCTCCCCTTCCATCCCGGTGAGTTCGGAGAGCGAGACGATCTTGCGCTTGCCGTCGCTCAATCGCGCGACCTGCACGACGACGTTGATCGCCGAGGCGATCTGCGCGCGCGCGGACGAGACCGGCATGTCGATCCCGCTCATCCCGATCATCTGCTCGATGCGCGACAGGGCATCGCGCGGCGTATTGGCGTGGACGGTGGTCATCGAGCCTTCGTGGCCGGTGTTCATCGCCTGCAGCATGTCGAACGTCTCGCCCGCGCGGCATTCGCCGAGGATGATCCGGTCGGGCCGCATGCGCAGCGCA
>JAFKLV010000480.1 GCA_017304125.1 Sphingomonadales bacterium | reverse complement strand
CGGGGTAAGGATCGTGGGTGCTGCCCGCGCCGCGATCTTGTCCGGCGTCAGCAGGCGAAGCGCGTCGCCGTCGATCACCAGCGCGCGATCGGTGGCGAGCGCCGCATCGAGCCGCTCGGTCGCGCGCTCGTCGCGGCCGAGGCCCGGACCGATCAGCAGCGCGCCGATCCGCGTATCGGCGATCACCGTCGTATCGAACCGTCGCCGCACCACGGCATGCGGCACGCGATCGCTCGCGCCGCCGAGCAGCAGGACATAGCCCGCGCCACCCTGCGCCGCGGCGGTCGCGGCCAGTATCGACGCACCGGGCATCGCCCCGGCGATCACCGCGACCATTCCGCGGCTATATTTATGCGCATCGGCCGACGGCGCCGTCAGACGCGGCCGCGCCAGCATTGTTGCCTCGCTCGCCACCGGCACCGCGATATCGAGCACCAGCAACTGGCGCGACCGCGCCGCAGCGGGCTGCAGCAGATGCGACGGCTTGAGCGCGCCAAGCGCCAATGTCAGGTCGTAATCGGGCAGTGCGGAGAGCAATCGCCCGTCATCGGTCGCCGCCCCGCTCGGCAGATCGACCGCGATCGTCAGCTGCGCCGCGCGGGCAAGCCGCTGCAACGCCGCCACAACATCTTCGCCGAGCCCGCGCGACAGCCCGGTGCCGAACAAGGCATCGACCAGCACCGGTGCCGGCTCGGCCACGTCGAGCGCGTCGACCGCCCCGCCCCACGCCTGCCGCGCCGCGATCGCCGCCGCGCTGCGCGGTTCGCCGCTCGCCGCGACCCGCACGCGCTGCCCCGCCGCCGCCAGCACCCGCGCCGCGACATAGCCGTCGCCGCCATTGTTGCCGGGGCCGCACAGGATCAACACCTCGTGATCGCCCGCCAGCCGGCGCACCTGCTCGGCCACCGCCGCCCCCGCGCGCTCCATCAGCGCCGAGACGCTGGTGCCGGCAGCGATAAGCTGTTCCTCCGCCGCGCGCATCGCGGCGGCGGTGAGGATCGGCTGGCCGTCGAGCGGGGTCACGGCTTGCTCGCGATCGTCGCCGGCAAACGGTAGCGATTCGCGCCGAGTGCGACTTCGATCATGCCTTTGTCGATCGGGGTCACTTTGGCGGTTTCGGCGCCGTCGGCCGCGACGATGCCGTCCTTCGTCACCAGCAGCCGCCGGAACCCGCCGTCGGGGTGGCGCAGCACCAGCACCATCCCGCGTTTGGTCGGCATGTGATCGAGCCCGCAGGTCGGCGCGAAGCTCGTCGCGCCCGCGGGGGCGCAGGCCACGCCGGTGACCTCGCTGGTCGTCGCCACGGGCTGCGCCTTGCAGCCGGCGAGCAGCGTCGCGGCGAGCAATATCGGGAGGATCGGCTTCATCGTCGTGGCGCTACGGCTGTGCCGCGCGCGGCGCAAGCCTTGCGCGTCAGGCGTGGAGCTGGCCGAGCGCGCGCGCCACATCATCGATCGTGAACGGCTTCATCAGCCGCGGCCGATCGCGATAATGGTCGACGATCGCCTCGCCGCCCCCGCCCGTCGCGAAGACGAACGGGATGCCGGCTTCGGCGAGCGCATCGGCAACCGGCCAGCATTTTTCGCCACCGCGCAGATTGACGTCGACGATCGCGCAATCGATCCCGCCTGCCGCGATCAGCGGCAGCGCCTC
>JAFKLV010000479.1 GCA_017304125.1 Sphingomonadales bacterium | reverse complement strand
GGGGGTTGCGGTCAATCGCTCGGGCGGGATCGGCGGAACGACGCAGGTGCGCATCCGCGGCTCGGAGAGCAACCACGTCCTCGTCTTCGTCGACGGCATCAAGGCGAGCGATCCCTTTTACAGCGAATTCGATTTCGGCGGGCTCGTCGCCGATGAGAGCGCGCGGATCGAGGTGCTGCGCGGGCAGCAAAGCTCGCTCTACGGGTCGGACGCGATCGGCGGGGTGATCAGCTACACCACGCTCACCGGCCGCGAAGCGCCCGGCATCACCGCGCGCGCCGAGGGCGGCTCGCAAGGCACATTCGCCACCGCGGCGCGCGCCGGCGGGGTCGTCGGGGACAATGCCGATTACGCTTTGTCGGCCTCCTATCTCACCACCAAGGGCTATCCCGCCGCGCCCGGCGGGTCGCGCGATCTCGGCGCGGACAATCTCGGCGTCTCGTTCAAGACGAACTGGACCCCCTCCCCGGTGTTCAAGCTCAGCGCGGTCGGGCGCTATAATTACACCCGCGCCGACACCGACGACCAGCTGATCACCGCCAATTCGCCGGTGGTGCTGGGCTATCCGGTGATCACGCTCGTCGATACGCCGGGCAGCTATTACAAGAACAACGCTTATTACGGGCTGGTCAGCGCGGAGCTCAATCTGTTCGACGGCGCGTGGAGCAACATGCTGTCGGGGCAGATCACCGATGCCGCGCGCGACGGCTATACCAGCACCGGCTACAGCTATGGCGATCGCGGCCGCCGCTATCGCGCGGCGTTCAACAGCACGGTGCGCTTCGGCAACGAGCATGTCCGCAACCGCTTCACCTATGCGGTCGATTTCGAGCGCGAGCAGGCGCGGGTGATCGATCCCACCGGCTATGCCTTCACCGGTACCAACCGGTCGGACACCACCGGCTTCGTCGCCGAATATGAGCTGACGGTCGATCAGCGGCTGTCGCTCGGCGCCTCGGCGCGGATCGACCAATATTCGCGCTTCAAGGGCGCGGAGACCTATCGCGCGACCGCCAGCTATCTGCTGCCGACCGGCACGCGGCTCCACGCCGCTTATGGCACCGGGATCAAGGCGCCGACGCTGACCGAATTGTTCGGCTATTCGACCGGGCAATATATCGGCAACCCCAGCCTGCAGCCCGAACGCTCGAAGGGCTGGGAAGCCGGCGTCGAACAGATTTTCGCCGGCGGCAACGCCAAGATCGGCGCGACCTATTTCGACAATCGCTTCGAGGACGAGATCCAGTCCGTCTATGTCTTCGTCAACGGCCAATATGTCACGTCGAGCGCCAACAGCGCCACGTCCACCTCGCAGAAGGGCGTCGAGCTTTACGCGAACGTCAAGCTGAAGGACTGGCGCGTCGACGCGGCCTATACCTATCTCGATGCGCCCCAATCGGTGCTGGCGGTGGCGAGCCCGGCGCCGGCCGACGGCAGCTATCAGGCGCCGGTGCCGGTGATCACCCAGGCGGTGCGGCGGCCCAAGAATACCGCCAGCTTCAACCTGAGCTACATGCCCGATGCCCTGCCGCTCAGCGTTACCGCAACGGTCCGCTACAATGGCCCGATGCGCGATTATGCGTTCAGCGGCAGCTATCAGACGTTGCTCGTCAACCTCCACGATTATGTGCTGGTGAACCTCAACGCGAGCTATGAC
>JAFKLV010000478.1 GCA_017304125.1 Sphingomonadales bacterium | reverse complement strand
GAACATCGACGAGACGAGATTGGCGCCGCGATCATGCCCATCCTGCCCCATCTTGGCGACGAAGATGCGCGGCTTGCGGCCGAGCCGGTTCTCGGTCGAGGTGACGCCCGAGAGCAAACGCTCCCAGCGCTGGTCGTCACTATAAGCGCCGCCGTAAATCCCCTTCACCGGATTGGGGAAGGTACCGAAGCGACCGAACACATCCTCCATCGCCGAGGAGATTTCGCCGAGCGTCGCGCGGGCGCGGGCGGCGTCGACCGCCAGCTCCAGCAGGTTGCCGTCGCCCTTCGCGCCCTCGCGCAGCGCATCGAGCGCCGCCTGGCACGCCACGGAATCGCGCTCCGCCTTCATCTTGTTGATGCGGCGGATCTGCGCCTCGCGCACCGCGTGATTGTCGACGTCGAGGATCTCGATCTCATCCTCGTTGGCGAGGCGATATTTGTTGACCCCGACGATCACATCCTCGCCGCGGTCGATCCGCGCGGCGCGCGCGGCGGAGGCTTCCTCGATCATCGCCTTGGGCCAGCCGGCGGCGACCGCCTTGGCCATCCCGCCCTCGCGCTCGACGCGCTCGATGATCTCCCACGCGCCATCGACGAGCTGCTGGGTCAGGCTTTCGATATAATAACTGCCGCCGAGGGGATCGACCACCTTGGTCATCCCGGTCTCTTCCTGGATCACGATCTGCGTGTTGCGCGCGATGCGGGCGGAGAAATCGGTCGGCAGCGCGATCGCTTCGTCGAGCGCATTGGTATGCAGCGACTGGGTGCCGCCGAGCATCGCCGCCATCGCCTCGATCGTGGTGCGGATGACGTTATTATACGGGTCCTGCTCGGTCAGCGAGACGCCGCTGGTCTGGCAGTGGGTGCGCAGCATCTTGCTGCGCTCGTCCTTCGCGCCAAGCTTGGTCATTACGCGATGCCACAGCACGCGCGCGGCGCGCAGCTTTGCCACTTCCATGAAGAAGTTCATGCCGATCGCGAAGAAGAACGACAGCCGCCCGGCGAACTTGTCGATATCGAGCCCGGAGGCGACGCCGTATTTCACATATTCCATGCCGTCGGCGATGGTGAACGCCAGCTCCTGCAGCTGCGTCGCGCCGGCTTCCTGCATGTGATAGCCGGAGATCGAGATCGAATTGAACTTCGGCATCTCGCGGCTGGTGTAAGCGAAGATGTCCGAGATAATCCGCATCGAGGGTTCGGGCGGGTAGATATAGGTGTTACGGACCATGAACTCCTTGAGGATGTCGTTCTGGATGGTCCCGTCGAGCAATTTGCGCTCGACCCCCTGCTCCTCGCCCGCGACGATGAAGAAGGCGAGCACGGGGATCACCGCGCCGTTCATCGTCATCGAGACACTCATCTGATCGAGCGGGATGCCGTCGAACAGGATCTTCATGTCCTCGACGCTGTCGATCGCCACCCCGGCCTTGCCGACATCGCCGACCACGCGCGGGTGATCGCTGTCATAGCCGCGGTGCGTCGCGAGATCGAACGCGACCGAGAGGCCCTTCTGCCCCGCCGCGAGGTTGCGGCGGTAGAAAGCGTTCGATTCCTCGGCGGTGGAGAAGCCGGCATATTGCCGGATCGTCCACGGCCGCCCGGCATACATCGACGCGCGCACCCCGCGGGTGAACGGCGCGAAGCCGGGCAGGCCGGG
>JAFKLV010000477.1 GCA_017304125.1 Sphingomonadales bacterium | reverse complement strand
CACCTGACCAAGCAGCTGATCCGCCAGTTCGATCTCGATGCGGACAGCGACCCGCAGGTCTATGGCATCGGTATCAAGGAATTGTGGGATATCGACCCCGCGCAGCACGAGCCGGGGCGGGTGATCCACACCCAGGGCTGGCCGCTTTCGGAGACCGACGGGTCGAGCGGCGGCGGCTGGATCTATCATCAGGCGAACGGCCAGCTCAGCATCGGCTTCGTCACCTGGCTCAATTACACCAACCCGCATCTCTCGCCGTTCCAGGAGATGCAGCGCTGGAAGACCCACCCGCAGATCGCGGCGCTGCTCAAGGGCGGCAAGCGCGTCAGTTATGGCGCGCGCGCGATCAGCGACGGCGGGCTGCAGTCGATCCCCAAGCTGACCTTCCCCGGCGGCGTGCTGATCGGTGACACCGCCGGCTTCCTCAACGTGCCGCGGATCAAGGGCACGCATACCGCGATGAAATCCGGCATGATGGCGGCCGAGGCGGCGGTCGATGCGATCATCTCGCAGCGCGAGCTCGACGAGCTGACCGCTTATCCGGCGGCGTTCGAGCAGAGCTGGGTCAAGAAGGAACTGTCGGTCGTCCGCAACACCGTGCCGCTGGTCAAGAAATTCGGCGAATTCATGGGCTCCGGCCTCGCCGGCATCACGATGTGGCTCGAGCATCTCGGCATCAAGGTGCCCTTCACGATGCACCACCACGCCGATAACGAGACCTTGTGGCGCAAGGATCTCGTCCCGAAGATCAATTATCCCAAGCCCGACGGCGTGCTGACCTTCGACCGGCTCTCCTCGGTGTTCCTGTCGAACACCAATCACGAGGAGGATCAGCCGATCCATCTGACGCTCAAGGACCCGTCGATCCCGGTCGATTACGATCTGCCGATGTTCGACGAGCCGGCGCAGCGTTATTGCCCGGCGGGCGTTTATGAGATCGTCGGTGAGGAGGAAGGCAATCCGCGCTTTGTCATCAACGCGCAGAATTGCGTCCACTGCAAGACGTGTGACATCAAAGATCCGACCCAGAATATCACCTGGGTCGTGCCAGAGGGTGGCGGTGGCCCGAATTATCCCAACATGTAAGAAAGCATTGCTCGCATTGGGTGTGAGCATTGTCGTGTCGACGCCGGCGCTTGCGGTGTCACGAACCGCCGAGAGCGGGCTGCTCGCCTATCTCGCCGCGCGCGCGGACAGCGCCGACGGCGACGGGACGGAATCGGTGCGGCGCTATGCCGTCGCGCTGGCCGACACGCCGGGCAATACCGAGGTGGCGCTCCACGCCTATCGCGAGGCGCTGGTGGTCGGCGACGACCGCTTGCTCGACCGCGCGATTGGCGCTCTGGCCGCGAAGGGCGCTGCGCCGCCCGACGCCGCGCTGGTGACGCTCGGTGCGGCGGCGCATGCGCGTGATCTTGGCGCGGCGAATACCGCGATCGACCGGCTCGCCGGCGGGCAGTTGGCCATCCTTGGCGGGCCGCTTCGCGCCTGGGCGGTGCAGGAGCGCGGCGGCGACGGGCTCGCCGTTCTCGCACAGCGACCGCGCGATTCGGTCGCACGGCGGCTCGACGAGGAGACGCGCGGGCTGATGCAGATCGCGCGTGGCCAATATGATGACGGATTGACGACGCTGCGCGCCGCGCTGGGCAATGATCAGGCCGCGATCGAC
>JAFKLV010000476.1 GCA_017304125.1 Sphingomonadales bacterium | reverse complement strand
GGCGCTCGCCGCTCCGGGGTTCAGGCGATCGCGCCCGTTGCGCGGCCGGCGGCCTCGAACATCGCGATCACCTGCGCGATCTGCTCGCTGGTGTGTTCGGCGCAGACCGAGCAGCGCAACAGGAAGGTGCCCGCCGGGGTCGCCGGGGGGCGCGCGACGTTGACGTACAGCCCGGCCTCGAGCAGCGCATGCCACATCGCCACTGCCTGCGTCTGATCGTCGAGCAGCACGGCAACAACCGCCGATTGCGGCTCGTCGGTCGGCAGGCGGAAACCGAGGCGTTTCAGCCCGCCATGCAATTGCCGTGTGTTTTCCCACAGATGCGCGCGCTTGTTATGGGCATGCATCAGCTTGCGGATCGAGGTGGCGGCGCTGGCCATCACCGCCGGCGGCAGGCTGGCGGTGAAGATATAGGGGCGGCAGACGAAGCGCAGGATCTCGAACTTGGGGTGGTTCGAGACGCAGAAGCCGCCGACCGTGCCGACCGATTTGGAGAAAGTGCCGATCACGAAATCGACCTGATCCTCCAGCCCCTGTTCTTCATAGACGCCGCGGCCGTTGGGGCCGAAGAAGCCCATCGAATGCGCTTCGTCGACCAGCACCATCGCGCCGTGCTTCTTGGCGACCGCGACCATCTCCTTGAGCGGTGCGACGTCGCCGAGCATCGAATAGACGCCTTCGAGCACGACCAGCTTGCCCGGCTCCTTCGGCAGCCGGCCGAGGCGCTTGTCGAGATCCTCGACCGAATTGTGGCGGAAGCGCACGACCTCGGCATTGCCCATCGCGCAGCCGTCGTAGATCGAGGCGTGGCTGTCGGCATCGAGGATGATATATTCGCCCTTGGTCGCGATCGCCGAGATCACGCCGAGATTGGCCTGATAGCCGGTCGAAAAGACGATCGCGCCGGACATGCCGTAGAATTCGCGCAGCGCCTGTTCGACTTCCATATGATCGTGGAAGGTGCCGTTGAGCGCGCGGCTGCCGTTGGTGCCGGTGCCGAATTTGTCGAACGCTTCCTTGCCGGCGGCGATCACGTCCGGGTCGAACGTCATCCCCATATAATTATAGGTGCCGAGCAGGATCGTTTCCTTGCCCTTGATCACTGCGACGGTGGGAGATTTCACCTCCTCCATCACGATCCCGAATGGATCGCGCACCCCGCTGGAGAGCAATGCTTCGCGCTCCGCGATTAGCGGGGCGAATTTGTCGAACAGATCGCGCTCGGCCGGCGCCGTTGTCGCGGCGGGGGAGCTGTCGGAATGTGCGCCGTCGTCGCTCATATCACGCCTTCAGCTTGGCAACGGCATCGACCAGCTGGCCGACCGTCTCGATTTCCGCCTGCATGTTCATCGTGATGATGATGTCGAACTCGTCCTCGATCGCGGCGACGAAATCCATCACCGGCAGGCTGTCCCATTCGAGATCGCCCTGGAAGGTGGTCGTTTCGGCGATCGAGACATGCTTCTTGTTGAAGGGTTCGATCTGCGCCTTGACGGCGGTGAGGATGGTATCGCGGTCGATCATATGTCCCGGCCCTTAGAGAGTCAGGGATAGATTTGCCAAGCGATTGCGGCCGAAGCTTGGCCTGTCGTTTTTGAGAAATGCCCCTTCAGGGCATTTGTGCGGCGCCGGCCCGCTCCCGCACGAAAATGCGGCTTAAGCCGCATTTTC
>JAFKLV010000475.1 GCA_017304125.1 Sphingomonadales bacterium | reverse complement strand
GAACAGATCCTCGGTCATCCGCGTGCCGGCGACCGGCGCGATCGTGTTGACCTTGATGTTGTTCTTCGCGCCTTCGAGATACAGCGTCTTGGTGAGGCCGGCGAGGCCGAGCTTGGCCGCGCCATAATTGGCCTGGCCGAAATTGCCGAACAGCCCGGTCGACGATGCCGTCATCAGGATGCGGCCGTAATTCTGCTCGCGGAAGGTTTCCCAGCACGCCTTGGTAGCGAACGCCGAGCCGATCAGGTGAACCTTGACCACGAATTCGAAATCGGCCGGGTCCATCTTGGCGAAGCTCTTGTCGCGCAGCACGCCGGCGTTGTTGATCAGGACGTGGACGCCGCCCCATTTCTCCTTCGCGCGGGCGACCATTTCGGCCATCTGCTCATATTCGGTGACGCTGGCGCCATTGGCCATTGCGGTGCCGCCGGCGGCCTCGATCTCCGCGACCACCTTCTGCGCCGCATCCGAGGCGCCGGAGCCGGTGCGATCACCGCCGAGATCGTTGACCACCACCTTCGCGCCGCGCCGGGCAAGCTCCAGCGCATATTCGCGGCCCAGGCCACCGCCGGCGCCAGTGACGATCGCAACCTTGTCGTCGAAACGGATGGACATGGAAAAGGCGCTCCTATCGATACGATTGAAGCGCCTTTCCATACTCATCATTCAAACGGGCGCAACCGCCCGTCGCCGCGCGCCGCTTATTTCGCGGGCGTCGTGGTCTTGGTGGTGGTCGTCGTGGTGGTCTTGCTGACCGCCTTCTTGGCATGGTGGCGGGCATGCTTCTTCACCGCATGCTTTTCGTGCCCGGCGCCCTTTTCGGAGAAGCCGTCACCGTTGCCGACCTGGCGGCAGCCGTCGAACTGGCCCTTCTTGCACACCGGATAGCTGTCCTGCGCCGCCGGCGGCGGGAAAGCGGTGTTGGGATCGGGGGCCTGCTGGAAACGCACGGTCGCGCCGGGCGCCGGAGTGCCTTGCAGCGCCGGGCCGCTCGGCTGATAGCCACCCGTCGTCGGGGCGGAGCTGGCGGGCGCCTGGTCTTGCGCCATGGCGGGGGCGGCGATCAGTGCCGCGGCCGCCAGAAGAACGAACTTCATGCGAAAATCTCCTGTCAGGAAACGCTCCGTGCGTCGAACGCACGCCACAGCCCAACGCGCGACCCGCCGGTTGGCTCCATCGTTTCGCTAGCGGTTCGACAGCCGCACAATTTTTTACCCGCCGGCATCCAGCGCGTAACCCGCGGAACGGACGGTGCGAATGATATCCGGGCGGCCGCCTTCGTTGATCGCTTTGCGCAGCCGGCGGATGTGGACGTCGACGGTGCGGCTCTCGATGTCGCTGTCATGCCCCCAGACGCTATCGAGCAGGCGCTCGCGCGAAAAGACGTGGCCGGGATGCTCGAGGAAATGCTTGAGCAGGCGGAATTCGGTCGGCCCGAGCGGGATGATCTGCCCGGCGCGGCGCACCTTATGCCCCACGGTATCCATTTCGAGATCGGCATAGCTCAGCGCCTCGCCGGCGAGCGCCGGGCGCACGCGACGCAGCACCGCGCCGACGCGTGCGACCAGTTCGCGCGGGGAGAAGGGCTTGGTGACGTAATCGTCCGCGCCGGTTTCCAGCCCGCGCACGCGATCCTCTTCCTCGCCGCGCGCGGTGAGCATGATGATCGGCACGTTCTGGGTAT
>JAFKLV010000474.1 GCA_017304125.1 Sphingomonadales bacterium | reverse complement strand
TGCTCATCCGCCTCTACGTGCTGATACCGCGTCGGATCACCACCCCAGCGCGATAGCCCCCGCCGCCGCGAAGCCGGTGAGCGCGATCACCCCGAGCAGCCGTGCCAGTTCCTCCTTGCGAAAATTGGTCAGCGCGCGCTCGTCGAGCCACCACCGCCCCTCCTCCGCCGGCAGGATCGCGCCGAAACGGGTCATGCGGCGGAACATGCGCTTTTGCGCGCGCCCCTCGGGCTCGAACGCGATCGCGCGATCGGCGCTGACCGCCTTCGCCTCGGTGAAATGCGTGACGATCGCCGCCTGCGCGCGGATCGCGACCCGCTCGGCGATACGGCCGACGATGTTCATCCTACCTCCTGCGCCCCTGATGACGGATATTGGCGGGGCGGCCGCGGCGCTTGATCTCGCGGCGCGGCCCCTGCCCGCGTGACGGGGGCAGCGCGCCCTTCCCTTCCGGCAGCTCGAAACGCAACGCGCCCGACACCGGATTGGCCTCGGCGAGCCGCAGCGACAGCCGCTGGCCGAGCGTATATTCCTCGCCGCTGGTTTCCCCGACCAGCCGCCGCGCCGCCTCGTCGAAGCGGAAATATTCGCCGCCCAGATCGCGCACCGGCATCAGCCCGTCGCCACCGACCCCGTCGACCGTGGCGAAGAAACCGAAATTGGCCACCCCGGTGATCCGCGCCTCGACCGTCTCGCCGACGCGCTCGGCGAGATAGGCGGCGACATAGCGGTCGATCGTGTCGCGCTCCGCCTCCATCGCGCGGCGTTCGAGCCGGCTGATCGCTTCGCCGACGCGCTCGAAATCCTCATCGCCGTTGAGCCCGCCGTCGCCGAGGCCGTAAGCCGAAACGAGCGCGCGATGCACCATCAGGTCCGCATAGCGGCGGATCGGCGAGGTGAAATGCCCATAGCTGCCCAGCGCCAGCCCGAAATGGCCGTGGTTGGCCGGGGCGTAATAAGCCTGGGTCTGGGTGCGCAACACCTGTTCCATCACCTGCGGGCGGAAATCGGCATCGCCGACCCGCTCGATGATGCGGTTGAAGGTCGCCGGCTTGATCACCTGCCCGAGCGCGAACGGCACGCCGAAAGTTTCGAGATAATCCTTGAGCGCGACCAGTTTCTCGCGCGCCGGCGGCTCGTGGACGCGATACATCACCGGGGCTTTCTTCGCCTCCAGCGCGCGCGCCGCGGCGACATTGGCGGCGACCATATAATCCTCGATCAGCCGGTGCGCATCGAGCCGCTCGCGCGGCGCGACCGACATGATCCGGCCCTTTTCGTCGAGCACCACGCGGCGCTCCGGCAGATCGAGCGCGAGCGGCTCGCGCTTGTCGCGCGCCTCGGCCAGCGCGCGCCAGCACGCCCAGAGCGGCTGAAGCGCATCGAGCATCGGCCCGGCGCCGGCATCGATCGTCGCCTGCGCATCCTCATAAGCGATATTGGCCGCGATCCTGACCAATGCGCGGGTGAAACGCCACGATTTGAGCGCGCCGCCCTTGGTCACCTGCAGATGGCAGACCAGCGCCGCGCGATCCTCGCCGTGCTTGAGCGAGCAGACGTCGGCCGACAATATCTCCGGCAGCATCGGCACGACGCGATCGGGGAAATAGACCGAATTGCCGCGCGACCGCGCTTCGCGATCGAGCGCCGATCCGGGGCGGACGTAAAAGCTGACGTCGGCGATC
>JAFKLV010000473.1 GCA_017304125.1 Sphingomonadales bacterium | reverse complement strand
AAATGGACCCCAAGGCCGCGCAGATTTTCCGCGAGCGCGGCGTGGAAGTGGATGAGATCACCGGCAAGACCCCGGAGGAATTGAAGGCGATCATCGGCCAATATGATGGCCTCGCGATCCGTTCCTCGACCAAGGTGACCAAGGAAATCCTCGACGCTGCGACCAACCTCAAGGTGGTCGGCCGCGCGGGGATCGGGGTCGACAATGTCGATATCCCGGCCGCCTCGGCCAAGGGCGTGGTGGTGATGAACACCCCGTTCGGCAATTCGATCACCACCGCCGAACATGCCATTGCGCTGATGTTCGCGCTCGCCCGCCAGCTGCCCGAGGCCGATGCCTCGACCCAGGCCGGCAAGTGGGAGAAGAACCGCTTCATGGGCGTCGAGCTGACCAGCAAGACGCTGGGGCTGATCGGCGCGGGCAATATCGGCTCGATCGTCGCGGATCGCGCGCACGGGCTCAAGATGAAGGTCGTCGCTTACGATCCCTTCCTCACCCCCGAGCGCGCGGTGGAAATGGGCGTGGAGAAAGTGACGCTGGACGAATTGCTCGCCCGCGCCGATTTTATCACGCTGCACACCCCGCTGACCGACCAGACCCGCAACATCCTGTCGGCCGAGAATCTCGCCAAGACCAGGAAGGGCGTGCGCATCATCAATTGCGCGCGCGGCGGGTTGATCGACGAGGAAGCGCTGAAGGCCGGGCTCGATTCGGGGCATATCGCGGGTGCCGCGCTCGACGTGTTCGTCACCGAGCCGGCGAAGGAAAGCCCGCTGTTCAACACGCCGAACTTCATCTCCACCCCGCATCTCGGCGCGTCCACCACCGAGGCGCAGGTCAATGTCGCGATCCAGGTCGCGGAGCAGATGGCGGATTATCTCGTCACCGGCGGCGTCACCAACGCGCTCAACATGCCGAGCCTGTCGGCCGAGGAAGCCCCCAAGCTCAAGCCCTATATGGCGCTGGCCGAAAAGCTCGGCAGCCTCGTCGGGCAATTGTCGCACGGCGTGATCCCGCGCATCTCGATCCACACCGAGGGCGCGGCGGCGGAGCTCAATCCCAAGCCGATCGTCTCGGCGGTGCTGTCGGGCTTCCTGCACACCCAGACCGACACGGTGAACATGGTCAATGCGCCGTTCCTCGCCCGCGAGCGCGGGATCGAGGTGCGCGAGATCCGCACCGAGCGCGAGGGCGATTACCACACGCTGGTCCGTGTCTCGGTCAAGACCGATGCGGGTGAGCGCTCGGTGGTCGGCACCCTGTTCGGCGATTCCGCGCCGCGGCTGGTCGAGCTGTTCGGGATCAAGGTCGAGGCCGATCTCACCGGGCACATGCTCTATGTCGTCAACGAGGATGCGCCGGGCTTCATCGGCCGGATCGGGACTTTGCTGGGCGAGGCCGGGGTCAATATCGGCACCTTCCACCTCGGTCGTCGTCAGGCGGGCGGCGAGGCGGTGCTGCTGCTCTCGGTCGACGACGAAGTCAGCGCCGACCTGCTCGCCGGGGTCAAGGCGCTGCCGGGCGTCAAGACCGCGATGGGCCTCGCGTTCTGAGGTAAATCGGGCCTAACCTCACTCCCTCTCCCCGCTTGCGGGGAGAGGGCTGCCCCTGCCGTCACCCCGGCCTTGAGCCGGGGTCCATCGGGAGGCAAGGGCAGGGCAAGAGGCTCTGGCGGCCGCGCGTGCGGCACGATG
>JAFKLV010000472.1 GCA_017304125.1 Sphingomonadales bacterium | reverse complement strand
CGCCTACCGCTGGTGATATGGACCTCTATCTGCCGATCGCCAATCTGTCGGTGAACGCGCTCGTCATCGTCGCGCTCGGCGCCGGCGTCGGGTTGCTGTCCGGCATGTTCGGGGTCGGCGGGGGGTTTCTCACCACGCCGTTGCTGATCGTCTACGGCATCCCGCCGACGGTCGCCGCCGCCAGCGCCGCGAGCCAGGTCACCGGCGCCAGCGTGTCGGGGGTCTTCGCCTATTTCCGCCGCGACGGGGTGGACGTGAAGATGGGCGGCGTGCTCGTCGCGGGCGGGATCATCGGATCGTTCCTCGGCGCGTGGCTGTTCAAAGTGCTTCAGGCGCTGGGGCAGATCGATACGACGATCGCGGTCACCTATGTCCTGCTGCTCGGCTCGATCGGCGGGCTGATGCTCAAGGAATCGATCGAGGCGATCCGCGTCGCGCGTGGCGCGATCCCCGCGACGCCGCGCCGCCGTCGCCACCACCCGCTCGTCGCCAGCCTGCCGTTCCGCATGCGCTTCTATCGCTCTGGCCTGTATATCTCGCCGCTCGCGCCGCTGCTGCTCGGGGTCGCGACCGGCGTCCTGACGATCCTGCTCGGGATCGGCGGCGGGTTCGTGCTGGTGCCGGCGATGATCTATTTGCTCGGCATGGCGACGCAGGTGGTGGTCGGCACATCACTGTTCCAGATCCTGTTCGTCACCGCGGTGGCGACGATGGTCCACGCCACCACCACCAAGGCGGTGGATATCGTGCTCGCCGGGCTGTTGCTGCTCGGCTCGGTCGCGGGGGCGCAGATCGGCGCGCGCTTCGCGGCCAAGGCCAAGCCCGAATATCTCCGCCTCGCACTGGCGATCATGGTGCTGCTGGTCGCGATCCGGATCGGCCTTGGCCTCGGCTGGCGCCCCGACGAAATCTACACCGTGGAACTTTCGTGAGAGTCTGTTTCGACACGGCGGTACCGGCCCGCTCCCCCACCCGACCGCCCACGAGTCTATGCTGATGGGCGGTCGGGTGGGGGAGCGGGCCGGTACCGCAACAAAGCGCTGGCGGCTGGCCATTGCCCTCGCCGCGCCGCTGGCGATCGCCGCGGAGAAGCCGGTGCTCGTGCCCGACGTGTCGCAGCGCGAGATCGAAATCGCCTATAGCTTCACCGGCGCCGAATTGTTGCTGTTCGGCGCGATCCTGCTGCCGCCGGGCGAGCCGCGCGCCGATGCGCGCCACCCGATCGACGTGGTGGTGGTGGTCAAGGGGCCGGTTCAGTCGATCACGATCCGCGAGAAGGAGAAGATCGCCGGCATCTGGGTCAATGCCGATCGGCTCGGCTATCGTTCCGCGCCGAGCTTTTACGCGATCGCCTCGTCGCGCCCGATCCGCCAGCTGGTCGACGATCGCACCCGCGCGATCTACGAACTCGGGCTCGACAGCCTCCAGCTTTCCCCAGCCTCCTCGGCGCCGGCCAATGTGCAGGATCGCTTCACCCGCGGGCTGGTCGATCTGCGCGCGCGCAGCGGGCTTTATTATGAGGCGCCGCGCGCGGTGGAGATCACCGATAGCGTGCTCTATCGCGCGCGGGTCAACATCCCGGCGCGCGTTCCGGTCGGGCGGTTCACCGCGGAGACCTTCCTGATCCGCGTCGGCATGGTGCTCGGCGCCGCGGTGCGCGATATCGACGTGCGCAAATCGGGGTTCGAGCGCTTCGTCGCGCGCG
>JAFKLV010000471.1 GCA_017304125.1 Sphingomonadales bacterium | reverse complement strand
GTCCGGCTATCTCATCCTGCGCACCGTCTCGAGCATCTAGAACGGGTTCACGCTGCAGGGCGTGGTCACCAATATCATCGAGACGATCGTCGGCTATTGCATCACGCTGCTGCTCTCGACGCTCTACGGCTATTATCGCGGCCTGCCGCGCATCACCGGCATCATCCTGACGCTGCTGACGCTCGGCGCGGCGACCTTCCTCTACGCGCTGCTCGACACTTTCTCGTTCAGTTTCATCAAGTTCGCCGCACCTGGCATCGACGTGAAACTGCTGATCGGCGCACTGTTCCTCAATTTCACCGTGCTCGCCGGCTGGTCGGCACTCTATTTCGGGATCAATTTCTATCTGATCATCGAAGAGCAGATCGATCAGATGCAGCATCTGGAAACGCAGGCCTCGTCGGCGCAACTCGCGATGCTGCGATACCAGCTCAACCCGCATTTTCTGTTCAATACGCTCAATTCGATCTCGACTCTGGTGCTGCTCAAGCAGACCGAGCGGGCCAATGCGATGCTGTCGCGGCTCGCCTCGTTCCTGCGTTACACGCTGATCAACGAGCCCACCGCGCATGTCACGCTGGCGCAGGAAATCGAGACGCTGAAGCTCTACCTCGAAATCGAGAAGATGCGCTTCGAGGACCGGCTGCGCCCCGAATTCGAGATCGATCCGGCCGCGGAAAAGGCCCATCTGCCCTCTTTGCTGCTCCAGCCGTTGATTGAAAATGCGATCAAATATGCCGTGACGCCGCAGGAAGAGGGCGCCGAAATCCGCGTTACGGCGCGGCTCGCCGGGGAACGGGTGCAGATCATCGTATCTGATACAGGACCGGGCTTGCAGGCGACCAAGAACCGGCCGAGCCTTTCAACCGGCGTTGGAATTGCCAATATAAGGGAGCGCCTGGCGCAAGCTTATGGTGCGGATCACCGTTTCGAGATCCAGGCGATGCCGCAGGGCGGGTTCCGGGTCGAGATCGAGATTCCGTTCCAGCTCGAATGATCGAGGGGGAGAGACAAACAGGGGGATGGAAAAGTGAAACCGCGGCGGATCGCAACAGCGCCGGCGCGGCGGACGTATTGGAGACTACCAAGGCAATGACCATCCGCACCATTCTCGTCGACGACGAGCCGCTGGCGATTCAGGGGCTTGAGTTGCGGCTACAGGCGCATGACGACGTCGAGATCATCGCCAAGTGCCAGAACGGCCGCGAAGCGATCAGCGCGATCAAGACCCACAAGCCGGATCTCGTGTTCCTCGACATCCAGATGCCCGGATTCGACGGCTTTTCCGTCGTCCAGGGGATGATGGAGGTGGAGCCGCCGCTGTTTGTCTTCGTCACCGCTTATTCGGATCACGCATTGCGCGCCTTCGAGGCACAGGCGGTCGATTATCTGATGAAGCCGGTCGAGGAAGCCCGCCTCGGCGATACGCTCGATCGCGTGCGCCAGCGCATCGCGGAGCGCAAGGGCGCCGAGGAAACCGAAAAGCTCAAGGAAGCACTGGCCGAGCATGCCCCCGAAGCGGCGGCTGAGATCGGCGCCGGCGATGGCGATCACGTCAACGCCAACCGCTTCGAAAAGCTCATCAATATCAAGGATCGCGGGCAAATCTTCCGCGTCGATGTCGACACGATCGAGCTGATCGAGGCGGCCGGCGACTATATGGTGATCAAGACCGCGGACAATTCGCTCGTCCTGCGCGAGACGATGAAGGATCT
>JAFKLV010000470.1 GCA_017304125.1 Sphingomonadales bacterium | reverse complement strand
CACCCGCCCGCGATGCGTCATCAACCCGCGCGGCAATTTGTGCTCCTGGAACACCACGTCGATCGTCTGGAGGTAGAATTCCTCGGTCATGTCGCACACCGAGCGATATTCGTCGTAGAATTCCTTGGTCGCCTCGGCGCTCTCGCCGTCGCCGCGGACGAGATGTTTGAACATCTCCCAATGGCTCATCATGTGGTTGCCGAGGTTCATCGACATGAAGCCGGTGAGCTGGAGGAAGCCGGGATAGACCCGCCGCCCGCCGCCCGGATAAACCACCGGCACCGTCGCGATGACATTCTGGCGGAACCAGGCATGCGGCCGCTGCGTCGCCAGCTCGTTGACCGCGGTCGGCGCCTCGCGAGTGTCGATCGGGCCACCCATCATCGTCAGCGTCTTGGGGCGGCACGGATTCTTGTCGGCGCTCATCAGCGCGGCGGCGGCATAGCACGGCACCGACGGCTGGCAGACCGCGAGCATATGCCCACCCGGCCCGATCGCTTCCATGAACGCGACCAGATAATCGACATAATCGTCGAGGTCGAAGAAGCCCTCGGCCATCGGCACCAGCTTCGCGTCGCGCCAGTCGGTGATATAGACGTCACAGGTCGGCAGCATCCGCTCGACCGTGCCGCGCAGCAAAGTCGCATAATGGCCCGACATCGGCGCGACGATCAGCAGCTTCGGCCCGCCCTTCACGCCCTTGCGCGCGAAGCGCTTCAACTGGCCGAACGGCTTCTGCAGCACGATTTCCTCGACCACCTCGACCTCGCGGCCGTCGACCGTCGTGCGATCGAGCCCGAACGCCGGCTTTCCACGCGGCGCTGCAGCATGAGCGAACACTTCGAGCGCGGAGGCCATGACCGTTCCGCCGCCGAAATAGGAGAATGGGTTTGCCGGGTTCTGAAGCATGCCCGCGCTGAAATTGGCCAATGCGCTGGCACTGGCGAGCATCGAACGCTGAATCTCATAGGCGTCGTAGAGCATTCGGTATCCTGTTTCCCGACACTTTGAACCCGAAGTAGGTAGCGTGTTTCACTAAGATGACAATTTCAAATGCTGCAATCGCGAAAATACGAAGCGAAAGCGACGCCGCGATGACGGATCGGGCGGGCACGGCCGTTGAGCCGCGGGGGCCGCACTGCTAGGCGCATCGCATCATGTCGATCGATACGCCTGCCGAAGCCAAAACCATCCCTGCCCCGACCAGCCGCCGGCTCGGGAACCTCGCCCTGGTCTGGGATCATGTGCGCCGCTATCCGGGGCAGATTGCGGCGGCGCTGGGCGCGCTCAGCATCACCTCGCTGGCGACGATCGCGATTCCCTATAGTTTCAAGCGCGTGATCGACCGCGGCTTCGGCCCCGGCGCGCATGGCGATGTCGCCAGCGCCTTCCATTACATGCTGATGATCGTCGTGGTGCTGGCGATTGCGACGGCGATCCGCTTCTATTTCGTCTCGTGGCTCGGCGAGCGCGTGGTGGCGGATATCCGCACCCGCGTGCAGCGCCACCTGCTCACGCTCACCCCGCGCTTCTTCGAGGAAAACCGCCCGTCGGAAATCGCCTCGCGGCTCACCGCGGATACCGCGCAGATCGAGAGCGTGGTCGGATCGACCGTCTCGGTCGCGCTGCGCAACCTGTTCACCGGGATCGGCGGGCTGATCTATCTGTTCGCGATCTCGGCCAAGCTGGCGGGGCTGCTGCTGCTCGGCATCCCGCTG
>JAFKLV010000382.1 GCA_017304125.1 Sphingomonadales bacterium | reverse complement strand
GCCTGCATCCCGCCCATCGACCCGCCGACCACCGCGGCGAGCCGCGCGACGCCGAGATGATCGAGCAGCATCGCCTGCGCGCGCACCATGTCGCGGATCGTGATCACCGGAAAGGCCATGGCATATTCGCGAGCCGTCGCCGGGTCGATCGTCGCCGGGCCGGAGCTGCCCATGCACGATCCCAGCACATTGGCGCACACCACGAACATCCGGTCGGTGTCGATCGGCCGGCCGGGGCCGACCATCGCCGTCCACCACCCCGGCTTGCCGGTGCGCGGATGCGGCGAGGCGACGAACTGGTCCATCGTCAGCGCATGGCAGATCAGCACCGCATTGCTGCCGTCGGGCGCGAGCGTGCCATAGGTTTCATAGGCGATCTCGACCGGCGCGAGCATCCCCCCGCCGTCGAGCCTGAGCGGCCCGGGCAGCACGACATGGCGCCCAAGGCCGTAACGCTGATCGTCTGACATCGTGCGCTTGCGTTAGCGGGGCGGAACCGCGCCAGCAATGGCCCCTTGCCCTCTACGCCCGCGCCCGCGTAAGCGCGCGGGCATGACCAACGCACCCGTCCCCAAGCCGTGGATCATGGAGATCGCCCCTTATATCCCGGGCCGCTCCACCACCGATGATGGCCGCAAGGTCGCCAAGCTCTCGTCGAACGAGAATCCGCTCGGCACCAGCCCCAAGGCACGCGAGGCCTTCGCCACCGCCGCGACCAGCCTCGAACGCTATCCCGATGCCAGCGCGACCGAATTGCGCGACACGCTGGCGGCGAAGCACGGGCTCGACCCCGCACGGATCATTTATGGCAACGGATCGGACGAGGTGCTCCACCTCGCTGCCGGCGCGTTCGCCGGGCCGGGCGACGAGGTGATCTACGTCAATTACGGTTTCTCGGTGTACCCGATCGCCACCCGCCGCGTCGGCGCGACCCCGGTGGTGGCGCCCGACAAGGATTATGCCACCGACGTCGACGCGATCCTCGCCGCGGTCACCGATCGCACGCGAATCGTGTTCGTCGCCAACCCCAATAACCCGACCGGCACCTATGCGCCGCGCGGCGAGATCGAGCGGCTCCACGCCGGGCTGCGCGCTGACATCCTGCTCGTCATCGATCATGCCTATGCCGAATATATCGACGGCGGCGACGACGATGGCGGGATGGCGCTGGCCGAAAGCGCCTCCAACGTGCTGGTGACGCGCACCTTCTCCAAGATGTACGGCCTCGCGGCGGAGCGGATCGGCTGGGGCTATGGCGCGCCCGCGATCATCGAGGCGATGCACCGCATCCGCCTGCCCTTCTCGATCACCATCGCCGGCACGGCGGCGGCGGTCGCGGCGCTCGGCGATACCGATTTCGTTTCCAGCACCCGCGATCACAATGCGCAATGGCGCGGCTGGTTCGCCGAGGAAATCGCCAAGCTCGGCAATGCCGGGCTGCGCGCGATCCCCAGCCAGGCCAATTTCATCCTCGTATTGTTCGAGGGCGAGCTGACCGCCGAGGCCGCGTATAAGGGGCTGATGGAGGCGGGCTATATCGTCCGCTGGCTGCCCGGGCAGGGCCTGCCGCACGGGCTGCGCATCACGATCGGCACCGCGGAGGAGACGCAGGGCGTGATCGCCGCGCTGCGCCGGATGGCCGGGGCCGCCTGATGCTGCCATTCGCGCGGGTCACGATCATCGGCCTCGGGCTGATCGGCTCGTCGATCGCGCGCGCGGTGCGCGAGACGATGCCGACGGTGCGGCTCACCGGGCATGATGCGAACGCCGACGTGCGCGAGATCGCGCGGCGGATCGATCTGGTCGACGATGTCACCGATACCGCCGGCGCCGCGGTCACCGATGCCGAATTGGTGATCCTGTGCGTGCCGGTCGGCGCGATGGGCGCGGTCGCGGCGGAAATCGCCGCCGATCTGCCCGCCGAGGCGATCGTCAGCGACGTCGGATCGTCGAAGGAAACGGTGGCGAAGGCGCTGCGCGAGGCGCTGCCGGGGGCGATCGTCGTCCCCGCCCATCCCGTTGCCGGCACCGAGAAGAGCGGGCCGGAGGCCGGGTTCGGCTCGCTGTTCCACGGCCGCTGGTGCATCGTCACCCCGCTGGCGGACGGCGATCCGGTCGCCGCGGCGCGGGTCGGCGAATTCTGGCGCCGGCTGGGCAGCAATGTCGAGACGATGGCGCCCGATCATCACGATCGCGTGCTCGCCATCACCAGCCATTTGCCGCACCTCATCGCCTATACGATCGTCGGCACCGCCAACGACCTCGCCGAAGTGACCGAATCCGAGGTGATCAAATTCTAGGCCGGCGGCTTCCGCGACTTCACCCGCATCGCCGCTTCCGATCCGACGATGTGGCGCGACGTGTTCCTCACCAACAAGGAAGCGGTGCTGGAAATGCTCCAGCGCTTCAGCGAGGATCTGTCACAGCTCCAGCGCGCGATCCGCTGGGGGGACGGCGACACCTTGTTCGAGCATTTCACCCAGACCCGCGCGATCCGCCGCTCGATCGTCGATCAGGGACAGGATGACGCCGCCGCCGACTTCGGCCGCAAGCACGACTAGCTCTTCTCCCCTCCGTTGAACGAGGGAGGGGTCGGGGGTGGGTTGGCCCGAGGGGGACCGGTCCGCGCGCCTCATACCCACCCACCTCCAGCCCCTCCCTTCACGAGGGAGGGGAGTCACTTTGGGGCGGGCGCGTTTTCTATCGCTCCAGCGCGTTGATCGCTTCCCACACCTGCTGCTCCGCCTCGCGGCGCGGCAGGCCGGCGGGAATCGGTGCGCCGATGCGGAAGGTCACCACCCCCGGATGCTTGGCGCCCTTCTTGGGCAGCAGCCGCCCGCTGTCGGTGGCGATCGGCACCACCGGCAGGTCGAGCGCCTTGTACAGCCCGGCGAACCCCGAGCGCAGCGGCGGCTGCGCGCCCGGCACGACCCGCGTCCCTTCGGGATAGACGATCACCGACCGGCCCGAGGCCTTGGCCGCCGCCCCGTCGCGCATCAGCTGGCGCAACGCTTTGCTCGACGCGTCGCGATCGACCACGATCGACCCGTAGAGTCTGGTCGCCCAGCCCCAGATCGGAATGCGCATCAGCTCGCGCTTGAGCACCATCGCCGGCCCGCCGAGGATCAGCTGCAGCTCAACCGTCTCGTACATCGCCTGATGCTTGGCCGCGTAGAGGAACTGCCCCTGCGGCACCGTCCCCTCTACCCGGCTTTCGATGCCGAGGATCGCGCGCATCGCCCAGCGGTGGACCCTCGCCCACAGATGCGCATAGCGGATCATCACCGGCTGCCCGGCGAGCGCGACGAACGGCACGAGCAGCAGGATCGGCACCGAGGCGGTGTAGAAGAATGCGCGAAACGCGATCGTGCGCAGCCAGTCGGTCATTTGCCGATCCCGAGCCACAGCACGATGCGACGCAAGATCAACTTATTATATTCGTTCACCAATTGCCTCAGTCGTGGTTCGGTCGGCACGCCATCGCGGACGATGATCGCATCATCGTCGAGCGCGGCATGCAATTCCATCCGCGCACGCGCCATATGCCAGTCGGAGGTCACCAGCCGCACCGAGCGATAATGATGCTGGCGCACCCAGCCGGCGGTCTCCTCGGCATTGGAGCGCGTGTCCACCGCCTCCCGCCCGAGATCGACGCAGCAATTGATCGCCGCGGCATGGCCGAAGGCATCGGCAAGGTCGATCTTGCTCACCCCCGGCGCCACCCCGGTCACCAGCATGCGCGTCGCGCGCTTTTCCTCGATCAGCGCCAGCCCGCGCGCGATCCGCCCCGCCCCGCCGGTGGGGACGACGATCGCGTCGGTCCGCGCGACGTCCGACGGCTGCGCGAGCAGCAGCATGAAGGCGGCAAAGCCCAGCCCCCAGACCACCGCGATCAATCCGAGCAGCCGGCTGATCATAAGGTGCGCCCCAACGCCCGCGTCACCGCCACCCGCGCCGCGAGCATCGCCAGCAGCGCGAAGACGAACGGCAGCAGCGCAAGCATCACCCACGCCCCTGCCCCCAGCCCCGCGCCGCCAAGCAATTCGGAGCCAAGCCCCGACGCCCGCATCCCGATCAGCGCCACCGTCACCAGCGCCGCCGCGCCGCCGGCCAGGCCGCCGACCAGGGCGTCGCGCGCGATACGGCGCTGGAACAGCCGTGCGATCTGCACATCGGTCGCGCCGAGCATGTGCATCACCTCGATCGTCGCGCGATGCGCGTCGAGCCCGGCACGCGCCGCCACCACCACCACCGTCGCGGTCGCGGTCGCCATCAATGCGACCAGCCCCGCGCCGAGCCAGGTCGCGAACGACAGCATCCCGGCAACCGAGGCCATCCAGCTGGCATGCGCGTCGATTCGCGCCGCGGGCGCGATCCCGCGCACCGCCGCGGTGACCCGCGCGAGCGTCACGGGCGCGGTATCGGCCAGATCGACATCGATCATCGCCGGCAGCGGCAGATCGGCGTCATTGGCCTCCGCGCCCAGCCACGGCCGCAGCAGATCGGCGAGCGCTTCGCGGCTGACCGGGGCGACCCGCGTCACCCCCGGCGTCGCGCGCAGCCGCGCCGCCAGCCGCCCCGCCAGCGCCGCGCGCAGCTCGGGCGCGCCGCTGGTCAACTGCACCGTCAGCCGCCCGGCGATCGCGCGCTCGAGCGAATCCGCCGCATTGCGCGTTGCCAGCCCCATCGCGGCCGCGAGCACGGTGAGAAACAGCATGATCGCGATCACATAGCTCATCGCGCGCCCGTCACGCGCATTGTCGAGCAGCCGGGCGGTGGAGCGCACCATCATCCGTCGCGCCGCGCCGGGGGATGGCGCAGCATCCCGGTCGGATCCTGCAGCCGCCCGCGATCGAGCCGCATCATCTGCGCCTCGCTCACGCGGTTGAGCAGATGCAGATCGTGCGTCGCGACCAGCACGGTCGTCCCCAGCCGGTTGAGCGAATCGAACAGCAGCAACAGCCGCTCGGCCATTTCGGGGTCGACGTTGCCGGTCGGCTCGTCCGCCACCAGAATCTCCGGCCGCCCGATCACCGCGCGCGCGATCGCGACGCGCTGCTGCTCGCCGCCCGACAGCGTCGCCGGGCGCGCGCCGCCACGATCGCCCAGCCCGACCCAGGCGAGCATCTCGCTCACCGGCCCGGCGACATCCGCCTCGGGCACGCCCGCGACGCGCAGCGGCAAAGCGATATTGTCGGCGATCGACAGATGCGGGATCAGCCGGAAATCCTGGAACACCACGCCGATGCGGCGGCGGAATCCGGGCAGGCGGCTGCGCGGCATCGTCACCGCATCCTCGCCGAACAGCCGGATGATCCCGCGGCTCGGGCGCTGCGCAAGATAGAGCAGGCGCAGCAGCGAGGTCTTGCCCGCGCCGCTCGCCCCGGTGAGAAAGTAGAAAGCGCCACTCGCCAGCGTGAAGCTGATGTCGGACAGCGTCTCCTGCCCGGTGCCATAACGCAGCCCCACATTCTCGAACTGCACGATATTCGCCATAGTCGGCGCCGTTTCGCCCTCACCCCATGCCCAAGCCGCCATCGCACGACGCGGGCCATCGCTTCAAGGCCGCGTTACTGACACTCACTGCTTGCCAGCGACGCATTGAGCGTGTTTAGATTCACGGATTCAAGCCTAGCGCAAGCGGTTGTCGCGACATGATCCTCGAATGCCCCGAATGCCGCACCCGCTATCTGGTGCCCGACAGCGCGATCGGGCTGACGGGCCGCGTCGTGCGCTGCGCCAATTGTCGCCATAGCTGGTTCCAGGAACCGAGCGCGCAGGCGATCGACGAAGCACAGGCACCGCCGGCCGCCGCTCCGGCGGCGCCAGCGGCCGCGCCGCCACCCCCCGCCCCGCTCGCAGCGATCCAGCCGCCAGCGGAAGCTCCCGCCGCCTCCCCGGTGGCAGCGCCCGATTACGATGCCTTCGCGCATCGCCCGCCGTTCCGCCCGCGTCGTGATCAATCGCGCCGCTGGACGATCGCGGCAGTCGCTGCTGGCGTGCTGATGCTCGTCGCGGTGGCGGCGATCATCTGGATGAGCGCACCGGGGCTCGCGCAGCAGCTCGGCCTGTCGTTCGGTCCCGGCGAATCGCCGTTGCGGCTGGTCGACAATCCGATCGAGCGGCGCGAAATGGCCAATGGCAGCGAATTGTTCGCGATCTCGGGCAAGGTGCTCAACCCGTCCGACACGCGCCAGCGCGTCCCCGATATCCGTGCCGACCTGCGCGATGCGAAGGGCCGGATCGTGTTCAGCTGGACGATCACCCCGCAGCAGCGCTCGCTCGGGCCGAAGGGATCGATCGACTTCAATTCGGCCAAGCTCGACGTGCCGGCCAATTCGAAGCGGCTCGAGCTGAGCTTCGTCGGCGAGAGCGCAAAATAGGCACAAACGCCGCCGTTTGATCAAATTGTGCGGTGGGGCATTGCCAGCCCCTTAGGGCTTTGCTAGGGGCGCCGTCCTGCCAATCGCCGGGCCCGCCCGGTAGATATCACGTGCGGTCGTGGCGGAATTGGTAGACGCGCAACGTTGAGGTCGTTGTGTCCGAAAGGACGTGGAAGTTCGAGTCTTCTCGACCGCACCATTCCCGGTCAAAACTGGGCACCAGCTGCCCGTCAGCAGATATTCTGCTGACGGCGCGGGCGAGAGCCTGTTTTGGTCCGGTGATTCGTATCTCCTGCGGGGCCAGGACGACCTGAGATACGAACAGCCTGACATATCCGCGGCGCAAGGCGGGTTCGTTGCCGCGCAGCTTCTCGCGCACAAGCGCCCCGAACCGATCGACGACCTCGGGCGTGATCTTGCGATGGCCGCTCCGGAGTTGCGCTTCGAGGATGTCGATCGTCGCGGTTAGCGATGCTATGCGGGACCGTGTATCGGCCAGCATATTGGCGAACGTCCGATCCTTGAGCGACGCATGACCATCGGCGGCGAGATCATAGAGGTTGCGAAGCCGTGTCTCGGCCTGAGTGCGGGCGGAGCGCGCCTGCGTCAACTCTCGGGATCGACGCTCTTCGGCCTCGGATGACGCGTCAAGCATGTGCTGCAGCAGGTCGCGCAGGCGATCGGGCTGGAACAGCCGTTCCTCGAGCGCCGTCAGGACGATCCCATCGAGCGCCTCCTGCCGGATCGCCTTGCACGCGCATCGTTCGGCCGCCCCGTTCACCTTGGCGCCGCAGGCATAATAGCTGTAGCGGCCACTCTTGCCGGTACGGATCGTCAGTCCTTCGCCGCAGAGACCGCAACGCGCGACCGAGGTCAGCAGGATCGGACTGGTGGTGATGCGCGGCGCCGTGACCTTCGGCGCCCGCGTTGCCCTGAACGCGGCTGCCGCCTCGAATTGCGCGCGATCGATGATCGCGGGACATACCACCTCAACCCACGCCTCTTCGGGCTCCGGCTTGCCGTCATCGCCTAGCCTGCGGTCTATATAGTGGCCGGTATAATGCTCGCGGCCCAGGATGCCCGAGACGTTGCTGTTGTTGAACGGACTGCCGCGCAACGTGAACCCGCGCTGCTGGAGCCATTGGGCGATCCCGCGTGCGCCAAGCGGACCGTTGCTGTCGCCGACCGTCGCCAGCCTGAACATCGTCCGCACGACTTCGGCCTCGTCCTCGCGGACGAACAGCTTCTTCTTTTCCTTGTTGCCGCGACGCTCCACCGTACGGCTTTCATAGCCGAACGGCACCGGACCGCCGTTGAAGAACCCTTCCATGGCATTGGCGCGCATGGTCCGCTTGGTGTGCTTGGCCGCCTCCAGCGCGAAGTGCTCGTCGAACATGGCGAGCATGTTGCGCATGAGGTTGCCGCTCGGGTCGTCGCTGAACGACTGCGTCAGCGATACAAGCCGCACCCTGGCGCGCTTGAGACGTGCGAAGGTACGCACCTGAAGCTCGAGATTACGCGCGAGCCGCGAGAGCGAGACGATCTTGATTTCAGCGATGCGGTTGACGGGATCCTCGACATAAGCGAGCATGCGATTGAACTCGGGCCGGGCCTCCTCACGGCCCGACACGCCCGGTTCGCTGAACACCGCGACAAGGTCCTGGCCCTTCGCCTCGGCATCGGCCCTGATCATCTCGATCTGGCTGTCGATGCTGGTGCGATGCTCGGCCTGATCCTCGGTCGACACCCGGACATAGCCGACGACCTGCTCCGGGGCCTTCTTCATGCATTCACCTCATTGTCGCCCGGGCATCGCACCCGGATTGTCGAAGAGCGCCGCAAACGCAGCACCGAGGGCCGCCAGCAGCATTTCCGGCTCACCGGTCGCGATGCAGAGATCATCTGGAAGGTTGCAGACCACGACACGCGCGGGTTCCGAAATATCGGCCCCGGCAGCATGGCATGTAAGTGTGGCATCCCGTTCCATGCCGGAAGAGATGGCCCGATTCGGACAGGCGAGCTGGGTAACCCGAAGCGCGCGGCTGTCATGGCTTGAACAGCCGGTTCGCGTCGATCGCGAAGGTCATGGCAACGGATCGGGCAACGACGGGATCGCGCAGCTTGGCGGTCAACGATACGAGCGGCCTACGACCGCCCTGATTGCCCGGATCGAGCCCGCCCTCCGCACCGCGCGTCCGACCGAGTTGGAGCGATTCCCGGTCGGACTTCCCTTCAGCGCGAAGGAGCGTTGCGGCGAATGTGATCTGGTTATCCGATAGCGTCTTTTCGGTCCGGACGGGTGTCCTGCCGTCGAGTGCCGCTTCGACCAGCGCATCGACCACGCCCAGCGCCTTCAACAGTTCGATCGCCACATAGGTGGCAAGCTCGCTCGGCTCGAGTCCGAACCACAGGCTGGTCATGCTCGATCGCGCAAGCCCCTCGTCGGCGACATCCTGGCTGGTAATCCGCGCTGCCCTTGCCAAGGGACCGGATGTTCTGTCGAGCGTCGCCTGGACGTGCTCGGGCGGTACCTCCCGGTGCACCATGATTGCGTGCGCTTCGAGCGCGGCCTGGAACACGAATGCGCCAGCATTATTGTCGGGGAGCAGTTCTTTGCGAGCCGCGTCATGATCGCCGTTGAACGTGGTAGCGTGCCGATAGATCTGCTCGACCACCAAGGCCGGCTCGGCAACGGTCGCAAGCAGGACGTGTCCGGCAAATTTCCATTCGTTGAACCCGGAGAAATGCTGGCCGTAAGGACTGGTCGCCATCTGTTGCACATGGGCGATGCGATCATAGGCAGCGCCCACCAGCAGGAACCGGGCCTGGTCTGCGAGCAGGCTGGCCAGCCGTGACCGGTCGATATTCGTCCGCTTGCAGATCCGGATGGCTTTGTGGAGTGTTGGCGCGAATAGCGCCTTGTACAGGTCCGGGTGCGTAGAGCGGAGGTCGTCCAGCGCGTCGGCATGCGCGTCGAGCCGGTCCTGCAGCCAGTCGCTCACGACCCAGAGCAGTACATCATCATTTCCTGTGGGCGATGCGAGCGCGAGCAGATAGTCGCGAATCGCCTGCGGATTACCATCGGGCATGCTGCCCGCGATGCCGGACAGCGGCTTGCCGATCGCCACGTTCCGGCGTTCCATCGCGGCATGGATCGTCGGCGGGAGTGCCCGCTTTCCATTGCCCGCGTCGTGGATCAGGTCGACGGCAAGGCGTGCGACCTTATGGATGCTGCCGAGCCCCTGAACATTTCGTGCAGCGGCATCACCAGCCTGTGCGCGGGTAAGGGTACGGCGAGTATAAGAGACGACAACTGAACGCATGAGACCATAGCCTTTCGCTATGGACCGCGTCCTGATCGCGATCGATTTGGGCTGCTCGTTCTATGAGCCAGGCCACACTTCAGGAGGTGGCCTTCGACCGACTGGGGGTTGACGCGCCCCGCTGCTTCTTCCTTGCCGCCTCAGGCCGGCGACGCCCAAATCTTGCCGACCGCCCGCATCTTCAAAACGCCCGACACGCCGAGAATAGCACGGTAACTCAGTGCAATGAAGCGGAGATTACGCGAGCTTGCGCTGTCGCTCGCGACGCGAAGAACAGCATGAATGGGGAGATGGGAGGTGTCGCCATGGGGCGAATGAAATGACGGCGATATGCCGTCGAAAAGGAATTGAAGATGACGCGCGCGCCCTGCATCGCAACCGCCCAACCGATCTATGGCTTCGTGCCCGTTCAGCGGGATGGTCTGTATCTGCTCCTACTCGTCGATACACAGATGCCTTTTTTACCGCCGCTCCATGTCATGGCGTTCGAGACCTCGGCGCAATGGGATGTCGCGGCCAAGTGGCTCCTTGAGCGTAAGAATCACTGGCAGTCATGGGGAGCCCTGGCCCGGATCAGCCGCGCCGAACTCAGCGCGCAGGTCAAGGCACTGCTCGAAGCCGAGCCAATGGACCCGGCGGTGGAAGCGTGCGTGTTTGCCGAATCCCCCGATGGCCGCACGCTCACACTCAGCGAACTCGTGCGCGATCGTAAGGGGCGGCAAGGCAGACGGCAGGTCTGGTGCCGCACGTTCGGATCCAGGGCCAAATGCCGCCGGGCCAAGGCATGGATACTTCGGCACTATCCGCAGCTCGACGAACTGGCGGTGCTTGTCCGCGAGGAAGGCAGCGACGCGGTCGATGCGCTGTTGGATCGGGGGGGAGCCGGCGCCGCAGCGTAAGCACGCGTTGCACGGTCGCACCGAACGCTACCCTCTCAGCAGAATGTCTCTGCTGTGATCGACGCCCCGCGGGGCGATCCCGCCGCGTCCCGCGGTCCGGGTTACCCGGATGGCGATGTCGAAGCCGCCCATGAAGCCAGCGAGGTGACGCGCTGATCGTCGTCTCGGAACGGCCGCCGCATGGGGAGGACATCATGTATATACAGGGAGTACAAGAAGTTGCCGATGGGCAGGCAGAAGCGACAACCGCCGCGCCGGCCCAGGCTGAGGCTTTCTTTCCGCCGCAGAACGCGGTCACGCGAGCGGCGCTCAACGACAATCGCGCCTCGGATGTTCAGCTCGATCAATATTATACCAGACAGGATGTCGCCGCCCACTTTTACGGTATTTTCCGGGAGCATTTCGATCCGGCTATCTACCTGATGGTCGAACCGAGCGCCGGCACGGGATCGTTCTTCAGGCTGTTGCCCGCGGGCAGTGTCGCCTACGATGTCGAACCCAAATATCCCGGTATCCGGACGGCAGACTTTCTCACGATCAACATCGGGAGCGATCGGCCCGCAGCCATCATTGGCAATCCGCCCTTCGGAAAAAACGCCAGCATGGCCGTGCGCTTCTTCAACCATGCGGCTCGCCAGGCCGACGTCATCGCCTTGATCCTGCCGCGAACGTTTCGGAAGGGCTCGATCCACAATCGCCTCGATCGCGCGTTCCACCTGGTTCGTGAGGAGATCGTGCCGGACGATGCGTTTCTGTTCCGGGGCAAACCGTACAATGTCCCGGCCATCTTCCAGATCTGGGAGCGCCGCCCAGAGCCGCGCGCGCTACGGCCCGTCGAAACGCGGCATCCGGATTTTGAATTCACGACGCCGGATCGCGCTGATTTCGTGATCCAGCGCGTCGGTGCGCGTGCAGGTCGCGTGCATCACGATTTCACTGCCAGTCCGTCGTCGCATTATTTCATCCGGGGCGATGTCGAAGCCGTTATGGCCCAACTCGACTTTGCCAGATTCGCAGGGAACGTCGCAGGCAACCCAAGTCTGTCAAAAGCGGAGATCGTTTCCCTGTACCGCGAGTGGGTCGAACTGGGAGCAGGGACAGGCGTCGACGCTGTCGCACGTTGTATTCTACGGCAATAAAGCGCCCCTAAACGGTCGTTCACGATCCTCGGCGCCCACCGCAGAATCGGACATCGATACAGCTGCCTGCACGATCGGCGACTATGACTGCTATGATTTGGCCGTCAGCTTTGCGGTCGCTTCAAGCCGAAACAGGTGGTTCAGAAGCAGCAGTTCGCTGAGCAGCGCGTCGCGGTGCGACTTCTCGTCGCGATGCGCGCGCACATGGCGATATGCGGTCAGCACGCCCATGAAGAGATTCATACGACCGGCATGCTCCGACTTGGTGACACCCTCCCAACTCAAGCGCGGTGCGTTGCCGCCGAACGCGTAGCGGTACACGGCTGCTGGACCGTCCGTGGCCTCTTCCTTCGACATGTCGGCCTTGAGCCGGACAGCATGTTCGAGGGCGCGGTGGCCTTTCATAAGCACGGCGTCGGGGTCGTCCCAGAAACGGCGGACATGTGGCGCAAGACGCTCATCGAGGAGCGCGAACGGGCTGATCGGTTCGCGATATTGCCAGGGATTTCCTTCAAGTTGCGGCCTGTCTTCCTGGTCGAAGACATAGTCCCAGTAGCGATGGGGCCGAACGGGCCTTGCCTCCCGAATATTCTCTAGGTCGGCAATGGTCAGGGCTGAAGCGTTCAGCCGCTCCATCAACGTGGCATCGATCTCGATCTCCGATAGCTCCACGCCGTGCCAGTCGAGCAGCCGCAAGGTGGCGGAGAAGCCCTTGGGACCGCTGCCGCCGTAGCCGGAGGCGAACCCGCCCTTGATAATGATCTCGTCGCCGCGGCTGTCGGTCAGGAAAAGCGCATGACCCGAGGAATCTTTGCCGGGCTTGGTCAGGATTTTGGCCGTGCGCAGTTCACGTGTGCCTTGGATCAGTCGCTCCACCGCCTCGATACAGTCCTGCGTCCCTGACGCGCCGTGATACTCGACATATGTCTAGCAGCCGTCTGGATTCTCCTCGGGATGATCTGCCGCCTGCGATGTCACAGCTTAAAGCTTCCTCGATCGGCATAGCCCAATGGCTCGACCTCGAGCTGCGCCAAGCGGTCGAGATGCGAATTCTTGCAGCGAAAGCTGTCCCGCAATCTGCTGTCGCGCAATACTTGGAGCCAGGCCCCGTCGCGTCGCTCGAGCCAGCCCATTGCGAACGCTTCTCCGGCGAGCTTGCCCGCGCCAACGGCCGGCACCCAATATTCCGCATCCTTGGTTGGCCAGAGGGCCACATGGACGCTGAGTTCGTCATAGCCTGCGTCATGGACCGAGCCCACCGCTGGCATTCCGTCGATCTCGAAGCGGAAGGTCGCCGCGATATTCTCGTCGAAGCGATCCTTGCGTGCGCCGGGCCAGCGATTGTCACCTGGCCGGACCGTGAAAAGTCGCTGCGCGATCCCGGCGTTGATCGCGTGGACCATCAGGTTGCGCCATGCCAGCCGGCGCTTGGAGCGATCGTACCGGACCTTGGTGAAGCCGACGGATCTAGTTCGGATGAGCTGGCCGTCATCGGCAATGCGCAGATTGTCGAAGATCAGCGCCCGGTCCGAGGATGTCAGCGGTCGGCGGGCAACCGTCTGAAGGCGCTCGAGGAACCCAGCTTCATCGAGGAGTAGGATGTCGGGGTCGTCAACGTCGGTGCGCCGCACGGCGTCGACCAGCGACATGTTGGTGTTGAAGCGTAGCGCAGCGGCTAGCGCCTCGGAGAGATGCGACGATTTATCGCCTGGAAAACGGGCAATGAGGCCGCGTTTGAGCGTGCGAACAGCGGATTCGGTAAGGGGAATAGCAGCCATGATCGATCGTCCTTGCCTGAAGGTCGATGTCCACCGATTACCCATCGACCACGGGAAGGAGCCGATCAAAATCACGTCTAGATATGTCCGCTTTAACCCGGTGGCAGGTCTGGCGGGACGGCCGATCGTAGCATCATCTAGGAAGCTAGATCGGTCAAGCCGTCTGCTCTGTTCATCTCAATCGTCGGTCCGCTAGACGACAGGGCCAAAAAATAACTGCGCGTTCTCGCCTCCCGAATGGAGAGACTTCGGTTTGACGCGCACGACGCGTGCACGGCGAGGCTCGCCACGCATAAGAGGCCTATCACTCTATTCTGGTTCTAATCCCGCCGCGCTGCGCTTGACTGCACCAAAGACCATGAACAAACATGGAACTGGGAGGGGTAGATGTTCCTATTCGATAACGAGACCAAGGTCGATCTGCTCAATAACGAGCCGATCGCAGCCTCAATCGTCGCACTTCTTCGTGACAACCCCTCGAAACCGATGACGATCGGCGTCCACGGTGATTGGGGCGCTGGTAAGTCGAGCATCCTCGAGATGATCGAGAACCAATTCGCGACCTATGAGGACACCGTCTGCCTGAAGTTCAATGGCTGGAGGTTTCAAGGATTCGAAGACGCCAAGATCGCGCTGATAGAGGGCATCGTCACCGCGCTCGTCGAAAAGCGCCCGGCTCTCACGAAGGCCGGGGACGCAGTAAAGGACATCTTCGGACGCATAGACTGGCTGAAACTTGCGAAGCACGCCGGTGGACTCGCCCTCACCGCGACCAACGGGATTCCCTCGCCCGACATGGTCGGCGCGCTATTCGACAAACTCAAGGATCTCGCGGCCGATCCCGCGAAGCTGGCGACAAAGGAGAATCTCGACGCGGCAGCCGAAGGCGCGAAGGGTCTGATCAAGCCTTCCTCGAAACGGGTCCCTGAAGAAATCGAGGCATTCCGGAAGGAGTTTGACGAGCTCCTCAACAAAGCCGGAATCAAACAACTCGTGATTCTTATCGACGATCTCGACCGTTGCCTCCCCGATACCGCAATCGAGACGTTGGAAGCGGTCAGGCTGTTTCTGTTCACGTCCAACACCGCCTTCGTCGTCGCGGCCGATGAGGCGATGATCGAATATTCGGTCCGTAAGCACTTCCCCGATCTGCCGGACAGCACCGGCCCCCGCGATTATGCTCGCAACTACCTTGAGAAACTGATCCAGGTCCCGTTCCGGATCCCGGCGCTCGGCGACGTAGAGACCCGTTCTTACGTGACACTCCTTCTTGTCGGCGCCGAAATCGGAGAAGACCATCCCGGATTTCAGACGCTCATCGAGAAGGCTCGCGAAGCGCTAAGGGAGCCCTGGAAAGGCGGCGGCGTAGACGCCGCGCTACTGAACACCTCGCTCGGCGATCTCGGGGATAAGGGACCGGCCGTCGTCTCCGCGCTCACACTCAGCGACCAGATCGGTCCCTTGCTCGGTCGCGGTACGTTCGGCAATCCGCGACAGATCAAGCGCTTCCTCAATGCACTGCTGCTACGCGAACATACCGCGCGTAACCGGAAATTCGGCGAGGATTTCAAGCGGACGATACTTGCCAAGCTGATGTTAGCCGAACGCTTCATCCCGCGTCTATTCGAGCAGGTCGCCACCGATGCAGCCCGGGATGAAGGCGGTGTCTGCCGCCGGCTGGCGAAGCTCGAGGCCGGGCCGGATGTTCCGCCGACAGCGGCGGATGACACCGAGCCGAAGACGAGCAACGGGGCCGCGAGGCGAAGGGCGGGCGCCGAGGCCGCACCCGAGCCCCCCGCAGCTGCCGATCAGATCCTCGACGAATGGCGCGTCGATGAACGCGTCACGGAATGGGCGAAGCTGGAGCCGAAGCTCGCCGGTGTCGATCTGCGCCCCTACCTGTTCATCGCACGTGACAGGAAGGATTTCTTCGGTGCGGCTTCCACACTCGGCCACCTCGAAGGCGTGGTCGACATGCTAATGCTTCCGCGAATCGCGATACAATCGACGAGGCTCAAAGAACTCGCGCCAGCCGAAGCCAGCAAGGTCTTCGAAGGCGTCCGGCAGAGGATCATGTCCAGTGACGACTTCAGGCAAAAGCCGAAGGGCGTCGAGGGCCTGGTGATACTAGTCACCGCGCAACCCGCCCTTCAACCGAACCTGTTGGACTTCATCGAGCAGCTGCCGGCCGACCGGTGCGGCCCATGGCTGGCAACAGGGTGGAACGCCGCCCTGACCTCGCAGCCGTCGAAGGACCGCCTCACCCAAATTCAAGATGGCTGGGCGAAACAGGACGGAAATACAGCGCTCAAGGCGGCGGCAGGAGCCGGTATGACGATCAAGACCAAGGCGAAAAGCTAATGGGAACCTCCACGCCCTTCGGCGGACCCAATGGGAAGGATCCCCTAGTTCCCGACTTCGTTAACGATGGCGACGCCGCGCCACCGGCACCCGCCCCGCAAGATGGCGATGGCGCGGAGCCGGTCCCGCCGGCTCCACCCCCACGCCCGGCTCCGGCACCGTCCCCACCTCCCGATCGGTTTAGGAACGCCCGCCGGAACTTCACCAAATTCGCCAGCTCGGGCGGTGAGGACCGACGCGCACTCGGCCGCGCGGTCTCTCAATATGTGTCCCAAGCCTCCGGCGGATCCGGACCGGCGGCCCGCCGGATGGGGTCGTCACGCGGGGTGGCTGCCCGGATCGCCGGCTTCCTCGGCGACGTCAGCGTGCGTGGCCTCCAGGCAGCTCTTGTAACGTTCAACCTTGCCGGAATGGCCGGCAGTTCTCCGGTCGAGATATTCTCGGCGCTGGTCGAGCAGTTCTGCCCCGAAGGCGGATCGATCGACGAGGGCATCGCGCGCGACGCCTTCATGGAAACCGTCGTCGACCTCGCGGATGCGGGGATCGCCGACATGTCGAGCCTGACGCCTGAGCAGATGCAGACGGTGCTCGAGCTCTACGTCGCGCACACCATCGAGGATCGAATATACAACGACATTGGTATCAGGGGCGTCGAGATTCCGGCGGATGCCGGCGCCGCGCAAACGGTCCAAGATCAATTGCACGAGTTCATTCTCGGCGGCGTATCCGACGCCTTCAGTGAAGCCGCGATCGACTTCGCCGCGATC
>JAFKLV010000469.1 GCA_017304125.1 Sphingomonadales bacterium | reverse complement strand
CGCGACCGAGCCCTGTGCGATCGAGCTGGAGAAGAACCTGCCGATCGCCTCGGGGATCGGCGGCGGCTCGGCCGATGCGGCGGCGACGCTGCGTGCGTTGGCGCGGCGGCATGACGTGGCGTCGGACGATTCGCGACTGTTCGATATCGCCGCGCGGCTCGGCGCGGATGTGCCCGCCTGCCTGCTCGGCAAGAGCGCGATCGGCGAAGGGCGCGGCGACGAATTGCGCACCGTTGCCGGGCTGACGGGCAGGGGGGTGCTGCTGGTCAATCCCCGCATTGCGGTATCGACCGCGCGGGTGTTCGCCGGCTGGGACGGGATCGATCGCGGGCCGATCGCCGAGGATCCCGCGCAGGGCCGCAACGACCTTACCGCGCCCGCCATCAGCGCCGCGCCCGAAATCGCCGATGTGCTGGACGCGCTGGACGCACTGGCCGGCGCACGGCTGATGCGTATGTCGGGCTCGGGTGCGACCTGTTTCGCGCTGTTCGACACGCCGGCCGATGCGCGCTCCGCGGCGGCGGAAATTGGCGCGGAACACCGCGGCTGGTGGGCGTTGGCCAGCGAACTCGCGTGATTTTCGCGGGTTGAAGGAAATTTTTGTTCCCCTCTTGTTCGTATAGAACAAATCGGATACTAACACGGCGACGCGTTGAATGGTTCACGCGCTTGGTCTAGCGACGAGGGCTCCACAATGGCCGCCAACCTCAAGGTGATCGATAACGGCATGGCAATCGCGAACGCAGACCGTCAGAAGGCGCTGGACGCCGCATTGGCGCAGATCGACCGGGCTTTCGGTAAAGGCTCGGCGATGAAACTCGGCCAGCGCGAGATTTTGAAGGTGGAGACGATCTCCACCGGCAGTCTCGGGCTGGATATCGCACTCGGCGTCGGCGGGCTGCCGCGCGGGCGGATCGTCGAAATCTACGGGCCGGAAAGCTCGGGCAAGACGACGCTGGCGCTCCACGCGATCGCCGAGGCGCAAAAAGCCGGCGGCACCGCGGCATTCGTCGACGCAGAGCATGCGCTCGATCCGATCTATGCCAAGAAGCTCGGCGTCAACATCGACGAACTGATCGTGTCGCAGCCGGATACCGGCGAGCAGGCGCTGGAGATCGTCGATACGCTGGTGCGCTCGAACGCGATCGACGTGCTGATCATCGACTCGGTCGCGGCGCTCGTCCCGCGCGCCGAAATCGAAGGCGAGATGGGCGATAGCCACGTCGGCCTGCAGGCCCGTCTGATGAGCCAGGCGCTGCGCAAACTGACCGGCACGATCGCGCGTTCGCGCTGTCTTGTCATCTTCATCAACCAGATCCGCATGAAGATCGGCGTGATGTACGGCTCGCCCGAAACGACGACCGGCGGCAATGCGCTGAAATTCTACGCCTCGGTCCGGCTCGACATCCGCCGTACCGGTTCGGTCAAGGATCGCGACGAGGCGATCGGCAACACCGTCCGCGTCAAGGTGGTGAAGAACAAGGTCGCCCCGCCGTTCAAGCAGGTCGAGTTCGACATCATGTTCGGTGAAGGCGTGTCGAAGATGGGCGAGGTGCTCGATCTCGGCGTCAAGGCCGGGCTGGTCGAGAAATCGGGCTCGTGGTTCAGCTACGACAGCGTGCGGATCGGGCAGGGGCGCGAGAATTCCAAGCAGTTCCTGCGTGACAATCCTGAAATGGCCGAACGGCTCGAGCGCGCGATCCGCTCGCGCACCGAGGGGCT
>JAFKLV010000468.1 GCA_017304125.1 Sphingomonadales bacterium | reverse complement strand
ACGGCACGCATCGCGGGCGCGGCGAAGCCAATGGCATCTATTATATGGGCGATGACGTGCCGCACATGCTCGACGCGATCGAGCGTGCGCGTCCCGCCATCGAGGCCGGGGCGGATCGCACCGCTTTGCTCGAGATCATGCCGGCGGGCGGCGCGCGCAACGCGGTCGATGCCGCCTTGTGGGAGCTGGAAGCGCAGCGCAGCGGGCTGCCGGTGTGGAAGCTGGCGGGGTTGCCCGAGGCCAAGCCGGTGATCACCACCTTCACGCTTGGCGCCGACGATCCTGCGGTGATGGCGGCGAATGCGATCGCGTTCGGCCCGGTCAAGGCGATCAAGATCAAGCTCACCGGCGATCTCGATCTCGATATCGCCCGCGTGCAGGCGGTTCGCGCCGCGCGGCCCGACGTGTGGATCGGCGTGGACGGCAATCAGGGGTTCGCGATCGCCGACCTCGATGCGCTCGCCGCGGCGATGGTCGCCGAGAAGGTCTCGCTGATCGAGCAGCCGCTGGCGCGCGGTCGCGAGGCGGATCTTGACGGTTATCGCTCGCCGATCCCGATCGCCGCCGACGAAAGCGCGCTGACCCTGGCCGACGTGCCGGGGCTCGCCGGGCGTTTCCAGGTGGTCAACATCAAGCTCGACAAGTGCGGCGGGCTGACCGAGGGGCTGATGATCGCCCGCGCGGCACGCGACCTCGGGCTCGAGGTGATGGTCGGCAATATGGGCGGGTCGTCGCTCAGCATGGCGCCCAGCCTCGTGCTCGGCCAGCTCTGCGATATCTGCGACCTCGACGGGCCGATCTTCCTCAAGCAGGACCGCACCCCGGGGATCGTCTATCAGGGCGGCACCGCCTGGTGCGATGAGCAGGTGTGGGGCGCGGAGTCACAGGTCACCGCATGACGGTCATGCAGCAGGCGGGTGAGGAAGAGGCCACCTGGTTCGGTCAGCCGCGCGGGCTGACCATCCTGTTCCTCACCAATATGTGGGAGCAATTCTCCTACTACGGGATGCGCGCGCTGCTGGTCTATTACATGACCCGGCAGCTGCTGTTCACCCAGCCGCATTCGTCGTTCGTCTATGGCGCCTATACCGCCTGCGCCTATTTCACCCCGATCGTCGGCGGGGTGATCGCGGATCGCTATCTCGGCAAGCGGCGCGCGGTGATCATCGGCGCCACGATCATGGCGCTCGGCCATTTCCTGATGACGTTCGAGGCGATGTTCTACATCGCGCTCGCGACGATCGCGCTGGGCAACGGCTTTTTCCTGCCGAGCCTGCCGAGCCAGATCAACAGCCTCTATCGCGCGGACGATCCGCGGCGCAGCTGGGCGTATAACGTCTATTATGTCGGGGTGAACATCGGCGGGTTCCTTGCGCCGTTGATCTGCGGCACGCTCGGCGAGCTGTACGGCTGGCATTACGGCTTCGGCGCGGCCGGGATCGGCATGCTGATCGGGCTGGTGATCTATCTCAAGGGGCAAAAATACCTGCCCGAAGACGTGCGCGCGAAAGACGCCGCGCCGGTCGCCCCGGTGGCGGAGAGTGAACCCGCCTCAGGCTATCGGCTGATCCTGGTGCTCGGCGCGGTCGGGCTGGCGGTCACGGTGTTTCGCGGCGCTTATGAGCAGGTCGGCAATACCGTCGCTTTGTGGGCGGAGAGCGGGAGCGATCGCCGGCTCGGCAGTCTGTCGATCCCGATGACGTGGTTCCAGTCGCTCAACCCGTTGC
>JAFKLV010000467.1 GCA_017304125.1 Sphingomonadales bacterium | reverse complement strand
GCATCACCCCCTTCGCCGCCGAATGGGATGAAAAGCATCACTATCCCGTCGACGTATGGAAAGCGGCGGGCGAGCTTGGCTTCGGCGCGATCTATGTCGGCGAGGAATCGGGCGGGATCGGGCTCGGCCGGCTCGAGGCGGCGCTGATCATGGAGGCGATGGCCTATGGCTGCCCCGCGACCAGCGCTTATGTCTCGATCCATAATATGGCGACCTGGATGATCGACCGCTTCGGCGACAAGGCGATCAAGGATCGCTTCCTCCCCGATCTGGTCGGCATGAACAAGATCGCCAGCTATTGCCTGACCGAGCCCGGTTCGGGCTCCGACGCTGCCGCGCTCAAGACCAGTGCGCGCCGCGACGGCGATCATTATGTGCTCAACGGCACCAAACAGTTCATCTCCGGCGCGGGCTATAACGACATCTATGTCTGCATGGTTCGCACCAGCGAGGAAAAGTCGAAGGGCATTTCCTGCCTGGTGATCGAAAAGGGTACGCCGGGGCTGTCGTTCGGCGCCCCCGAGAAGAAGCTCGGCTGGAATGCATCGCCGACCGCGCAGGTGATTTTCGAGGATTGCCGCGTGCCGGTCGAGAATCGCGTCGGCGCGGAGGGCGATGGCTTCCGCTTCGCGATGGCCGGGCTCGACGGCGGGCGGCTCAATATCGGCGCCTGCTCGCTCGGCGGGGCGCAGCGCTGCCTCGACGAGGCGGTGAAATATACCAAGGAGCGCCAGCAGTTCGGGATGCCGGTCGCCGATTTCCAGAACACCCAGTTCACGCTGGCGGACATGGCGACCGATCTCGAGGCCGCACGCGCCTTGCTCTATCTCGCCGCGGCCAAGGTCAGCGCCAATGCGCCTGACAAGTCGCGCTTCTCGGCGATGGCCAAGAGGCTGGCGACCGACAATGGCTCGAGCATCGTCGATCGTGCGCTCCAGCTCCACGGCGGCTATGGCTATCTGCGCGATTATCCGATCGAGCGCTTCTGGCGTGACCTGCGCGTCCATTCGATCCTTGAGGGGACCAATCAGGTGATGCGGATGATCGTCGGGCGGGATCTGACGCGGCAATGACCGAAGATCTGATCGTTGAAGCCGACGGCAGCGTCGGCCGCATCCGTTTGAACCGCCCCAAGGCGATCCACGCGCTCAACCTCGCGATGTGCGAGGGCGTGCTCGAGGCGCTGGAGGCGTGGCGCGACGATGCGGCGGTGCGCGTGATCACGATCGATCATGCCGAGGGCCGCGGCTTTTGCGCCGGCGGCGACATCCGCATGCTCGCCGCGAGCGGGGCGCAGGACGGCGCCGAGGCGCGCGCCTTCTTCCACACCGAATATCGCATGAACCACCGCCTGTTCACCTATGCCAAGGATATCGTGGCGTTCATGGACGGGATCACGATGGGCGGCGGGGTCGGCATCTCGCAACCGTGCCGCTTCCGCGTCGCGACCGAGAATACCAAGCTCGCGATGCCCGAAACCGGGATCGGGTTGTTCCCCGATGTCGGCGGCGGCTGGTATCTGTCGCGCCTGCCGGGACGGATCGGGCAATTTCTTGCGCTGACCGGCCACCGGCTCGACGGCGCCGAATGTTACGCGCTCGGCCTTGCGACGCACTACCTCCCCGCCGAACGGCTGGCGGAGGCCAAGGCGCGGATCGCCGAGGGCCCGCAGGCGGTGCTCGACGCGCTCGCGGCCCCCGCGCCCGAGGCGGCGATCCTCGCGCATCGCG
>JAFKLV010000466.1 GCA_017304125.1 Sphingomonadales bacterium | reverse complement strand
CCCGGCGTCGCGATCGCGGTCAGCGTCACCCCGCCGAGCGTCACCGTATCGCCGTCGCGCACCCCACGATCGACCGGCGCGGCAGGGAAATGGATCACGCCATAATCGACCTCGCCCGGCGGCGTCCCGGTCTCCACCGCATGCTTGTCGCCGGCGCCGACCACCAATTTGGCGCCGGTCGCCTTCTTCAGCGCGGCGAGCCCGCCGGCATGATCGAAATGCGCATGGCTGAGCAGGATCAGCTTGACGTTGCGGAGCTTGTCACGCGCGGCGATGTTACGTTCGAGCGCCGCGACATTCTCCGCCATCGGCGCGTCGATCAGGATCGTGCCGGCGCGGGTATGGATCAGATACGATCCCAGCCCCTCGGTGCCGACATAATCGATCGGCCCGATCAGATGAAACGGTTCGACCGGCTGGGTCCATTCCGGCGGATTGGCGGCACCGACCAGCGCGACAAGCGCGGCGACGAGGCCGGCTGATCTGATCCGCATCACTCCCACTCGATCGTCCCCGGCGGCTTCGACGTATAGTCATAGGTGACGCGGTTGATGCCCTTCACCTCGTTGATGATCCGCGTCGCGACGCGGGCGAGGAAGCCGCCGGGATATTCGAACGCCTGCGCGGTCATCCCGTCGGTCGAGGTCACCGCGCGCAGCGCCAGCACGCTGTCATAGGTCCGCCCGTCGCCCATCACGCCGACCGAGCGCACCGGCAGCAACACCGCAAACGCCTGCCAGATCGCATCGTACAGCCCAGCGTTGCGAATCTCCTCGAGGTAGATCGCATCGGCCTTGCGCAGGATGTCGCAACGCTCCTTGGTCACCTCGCCCGGGATGCGGATCGCGAGGCCCGGCCCCGGGAACGGATGCCGCCCGACGAAGATATCGGGTAGCCCCAGCTCGCGGCCGAGATCGCGCACCTCGTCCTTGAACAATTCGCGCAGCGGCTCGACGAGCTTCATGTTCATCCGCTCGGGCAGCCCGCCGACATTGTGGTGGCTCTTGATCGTCACCGACGGCCCGCCGGTGAAGCTGACGCTCTCGATCACATCCGGGTACAGCGTGCCCTGCGCGAGGAATTCGGCCCCGCCGATCTTCTTCGCCTCGCTCTCGAACACCTCGATGAAGGTCTTGCCGATGAACTTGCGCTTCGCCTCGGGGTCGGTGACCCCGGCGAGGCCGTTGAGGAACAGGGTCTCGGCGTTCACGTGGACCAGCGGGATATTGTAATGCCCGCGGAACAGGCTGACGACCTGATCCGCCTCGCCCGAACGCATCAGCCCGTGGTCGACGAACACGCAGGTCAGCTGGTCGCCGATCGCCTCGTGGATCAGCACCGCGGCGACCGCCGAATCGACCCCGCCGGAAAGCCCGCAGATCACCCGCCCCGTGCCGACCTGCTCGCGGATCTCGGCGATCTTGGTCTGGCGGAATTCGGCCATCGTCCAGTCGCCCGAGAGGCCGCAGACGTGCCGCACGAAATTGGCGAGCAGCTTCCCGCCGTCCGGGGTGTGGACCACCTCCGGGTGGAATTGCATCGCATAGATGCGCCGCGCATCGTCGGCGATCACCGCGAACGGCGCGCCGGCGCTCGACGCGACCGGGCGGAAACCCGGGGCGAGCGCGGTGACCTTGTCGCCGTGGCTCATCCACACCTGATGCCGCTCGCCCTCGCGCCACACCGCGTCGAACAGCGAGCAGCGATCTGCGATATCGATGAACGCCTCGCCGAA
>JAFKLV010000381.1 GCA_017304125.1 Sphingomonadales bacterium | reverse complement strand
GCTCGCCGCTCACAGTTGCAGGGGCAGCCGGGGTATCGAACCCCGTTCCCTTTGAATCCCCTTGCGGGGAACCGGCGCGATCTTCGCGAAACCGGGCAGGCCCGGTTCGCGCCGGCGCCCTTATCCGAAAGTCGCCGCCACGCAAATCCTTATGATTTGGGCGGGGAGATCCGCAGAGGGATGCCGGCGACGACGAGATCGGTCGCGTCGCAACACGCGGCGAGCCGCTGGTTGAGCCGCCCCGCCGCATCGCGGAAGCGCCGGGCGAGCGCATTATCGGGGACGATGCCGAAGCCGACTTCGTTGCTGACGAAGATGATCGGTGCGCTCGCGGCCTGTGTCGCGGCGAGCAATGCTTCCGCTGCGGCATCGAGATCCGCAGCGGCGAGCAGCAGATTGGAGAGCCACAGGGTCAGGCAATCGACCAGCACGACATCGCCCCCGGCGCCATGCGCGCGGATCGCGTCGGGTAGCGCGACCGGGGCCTCGACCGTCCGCCAGCTCGCGTCGCGATCGGCGCGATGCTGCGCGATCCGCGCCTGCATTTCGGCATCGGCGGCCTCCGCGGTGGCGATGAACACCCGCGCCGGCGAGCGCGCCTCGGCGAGCGCCTGCGCGTGGCGGCTCTTGCCCGAGCGCGCGCCGCCCAGCACCAATATCGTCCGTGGATCGCCTGTCATCGCCCTTCCGACTTGCCGTTTGGCGGATGAATGGCGATGGCAGCGGGGATGACGCAAGCGGAATTGCACGGCTTCGGGCGGCACGGCGGCCGAATTGACGACGCGATGCGCGCCTTTCCGCGCGCGCCGCATCCGTGGCTCGATCTGTCGACCGGGATCAATCCGGTGGCGTGGGGGCCGCCGGCGGGGTTGAAATTCGATTCCGGGCCGCTCCCGGCGATCACGGCATTGCGGGCGCTGGAAGCCGCCGCTGCCGACTATTTCGGCGTTGCGGCGTCGCGCGTCGCGGCGGTGCCGGGGAGCGAGGTTGCGCTGCGATTGCTGCCGATGCTCGGGTTGCCGGGGCCGATCGTCGCCGCGCACCCCGGTTACGGCACCCACGGCGAGGTGGCCGCGGCCAGCGTCGCGACGATCGCGGCGCGGCCCGGCACGATGTTGTTTGCCAATCCGAACAACCCCGACGGGCGCCTGTTCGATCGCACAACGATGCAGGGACTGGCGGCGCGTCAGGCCGCGGCGGGCGGCTGGCTGGCGATCGACGAAGCGTTCGTCGATACGCTGCCCGATGCGAGCATCCTGCCGATGCTCGACGACGCGGCGCCGGTGGTGGTGTTGCGCTCGTTCGGCAAATTCTTCGGGCTTGCGGGGATACGGCTCGGTTTCATTGTCGCGCCGCCCGCCGTGATCGAGCGCGTGCGGCGACTGTTCGGCGACTGGCCGGTGAGCGCGCAGGCGATCGCCTGGGGGCGCGCGGCTTATGCCGATGCCGGGTGGATCGACGCGATGCGGCGTGCGCTCGAGGCCGGCGCCGCGCGGCTCGATGCTCTGCTTGCGCGACACGCGCTGGTCGTGCGCGGCGCCTGCCCGCTGTTCCGGCTGGTCGAGCAGGTCGATGCGCCCGCCTTGTTCGAGCGGCTGGCGCGTGCTGGCATCCTGACGCGGCCGTTCGCCGATCGGCTTGACTGGCTGCGCTTCGGCCTGCCCGGTGACGATGCGGCATTCGACCGGCTCGATCGCGCGCTGGCGGGTGGCTGAACCAATTGCTCTCGTCGCGCTGGCGATCGATGCGCTGGTCGGTTGGCCGGCGTGGCTCTATGCCCGGCTCGGGCATCCGGTCGGGGCGTTCGCGCGGCTGATCGGCGCGTGCGAGACACGCTGGAATCGCCCGACTACATCCGAGGTGGCGCGGCGACTGCTCGGGGTGGCGACCGTTGTGGTGCTGCTGGCGGTGACGATCGGCGGTGCGCTGGCGATCGAGCAGGTCGCGCGCCTGATGTTCGGCAGATGGTGGTGGCTGGTGGCCGCGCTGCTGGCGTGGCCGGCGCTGGCGGTGCGGAGCCTGTACGATCATGTCCGCCCGGTCGCCGATGCGCTCGCGGCTGGCGATCTCGCTGCGGCGCGTCGCGCGGTCGGGATGATCGTCGGACGCGATACGGCGGCGCTCGACGAGGCCGGCGTCGCCCGCGCGGGGATCGAGAGCCTCGCCGAGAGCTTTTGCGACGGGGTGGTGGCGCCCTTGTTCTGGCTGCTCGCTTTCGGGCTGCCCGGCGTCTGGGCCTATAAGGCGATCAACACCGCCGACAGCCTGATCGGCCACCGCGAGCCGCGCTGGCGGGCGTTCGGCTGGGCGGCGGCGCGGATCGACGATGTCGCGAATCTGGTGCCGGCACGGCTCGCCGGGGTGTTGCTGTGCGTTGCCGGCGGGGGCGGGTGGCGGGTGATGTGGCGCGATTGCCGCCGCCACGCCTCGCCCAATGCAGGCTGGCCCGAGGCCGCGATCGCCGGCGCGCTCGGCGTCGCGCTGGCCGGGCCGATCGCCTATGACGGCGTGGTGCAGGACAAATCGTGGATCGGCGGCGCAGGGCGGCCGGCGAGCGCCAGTGACCTGCGCCACGCGCTGGCGATCTATGGCCGTGCCTGTGCGTTGCTGGCGGTGATCGCCGCCGGTGTCGCCTGCCTGTGGTGACGGGCCGGTTACAATAGATTGCCGGAATAGCCGGCCGTGCCCGACGACGGTTGACCGTGCGCGCTCAGTAAGCGAGCCTTTGCGACAGACGGCGGGAAAGTCGTCCTGTGCGGGGGGATGATGAATGGCGACGATGCAGGGAACCGCGCTTGCCGGGCGGTCGGTTCGGCTAACCCTATGGATTCTGCTGTTCGTCTATATCTTCAATTTCATCGATCGGCAGATCGTCAACATATTGGCGGAATCGATCGCGCGCGATCTGAAGCTGTCCGATACGCAGATCGGGCTGATGACCGGGCTCGCCTTTGCATTGTTTTACACCGCATTGGGCCTGCCGATCGCGCGCTATGCCGATCGCCCGACGACCAACCGCGCGCGGGTGATCGCGGTGGCGCTGACGATCTGGTCGGCAATGACGGCGCTATGCGGGTTTGCGCAGAATTTCGTCCAGTTGCTGCTTGCGAGGATCGGGGTGGGCGTGGGCGAGGCGGGCTGCTCGCCCCCGGCGCATTCGCTGATCAGCGATATCGTGCCCCCGGAGAAACGCAGCTCGGCGCTGGCCTTTTACGCGTTGGGGATTCCGATCGGCACCTTGCTGGGGATGGTGATCGGTGGCCTCCTCGCCGATTGGGTGGGGTGGCGACATGCATTCGTGATCGTCGGCCTGCCCGGCGTGGCGATGGCGTTGCTGGTGTTGCGCCTGTTGCGCGATCCCCGGCAAGCCGCGACGCCCGCCGCCGGCGCTTCGCCGCATAAGGAATTGCCGCTGAAGGATGCGTTGCGTGCGGTGATGGGGTCGCGCGCCTTCATCCTGCTGCTCATCGCCGGATCGGCCGCCGCTTTCCTGTCCTATGGCAAGGTCACCTGGACGACGATCTTCTTCCAGCGCACGCATGCGATGTCGCCGGGCGAGGTCGGCTTCTGGTATGGCATCGTCAACGGCATCGCGGGGATCGGCGGCACCTGGCTCGGCGGCTATCTGGCGGATCGCTTCGGCGCGACCAATCGCCGCCATGTGCTGACCGCGCCGATCGTCGGGATGACCGTCGCGGTGCCGCTCGCGCTGCTCGCCTATCAGGCGACCGACTGGCCGGTGGCGCTGACGCTGCTGGCGATCCCGACCTTGTGCAATTCGCTTTATTACGGCCCGACCTATTCGACCGCGCAGGGGCTGGCACCGCTGCGCGCGCGCGCCATCGCCGCGGCGGTGCTGCTGTTTTTCCAGAATCTGATCGGGCTGGGGCTGGGGCCGTTGTTCTTCGGCATGTTGTCGGATTGGCTCCAGCCGTCGCACGGGGAGGAAAGCGTGCGCTACGTGCTGTACGGCGGTGCGTGCCTCGGGCTGATCCCGGCCTTCTTCTTCTGGCGCTGCAGCCTGCGGCTCAACGATGAACTCGATCGCGCGGGTTAGTCGCCCGGATCGCGCTTCTTGCTGTTCTTCTTCAGCAAGGTCATGAAAAACAGATACATGCCGGTCAGCCACAGGATCAGCAGCGCAGCGCCTGACGGGATCATCACGACATATTTGACCCAGGACGCGAAGAAGCTGCCGTCATGGATCTGTTCGACGATATCGGCGCCGCGATGCCCGGTGCTGAGCACATCGAGCGTGTGCAGATCCACCTGATATTCCAGTGCGTCGTCGGTCACGACCTTGGCGATGCCGTCCGCCGGGCGGACGTCGATCCGGTCGATCTCATCCCAGCGCAGCGGTCGCGCGGCCGCCGCTGAGGCCGCGTCGAACAAGGCGTCGACCCGCACATCCGACGCGCCCGTTTGCGATGCGGCGACCACGGCGGGTTGCAGCCATTGCGCATCCTTCTTGAGCAGCAGCAGAATGCCGCTGCCGGCGACGAGGCCGCCGGTCAGCAACACCGCCAGCGAGGTCCAGAAATGGACCGTGCGCATCAGCTTGCGAAATCGGCCGCGGCCCAAATCAGCGCATCCTGATGCCGACGCGGATCGCGCGGCCCGGCCCCGGCAGGCCGAGCTGGGGCTCGATCACCGTATCGCCGATATTGGCGAGATGGACGAACGCCTCGAACGGCTGGCCTCCGGCCTCGAAGCGATGCCCCAGATGCATATCGACACTGGTCGAGGTGCGGAGCGGCACCAGCGCGCCTATGCTATCGGCCGAATAAGCACGCCCGACATAGCGTGCCTCGATCGCCGCGGTCGCGCCGCGCGGATGGGTATAATCGGCGCGCGCATTCGCCAGCACCGCCGGCTTCTCGGCCAGCCGGTTGAGCTCGCCGGCGGCATTTTGCTTGCGCCGCGCGCGTGCCCATGTGGCATTGCCCGATAAGGTGAGATGGCGATGGGGTCGCCAGTCGCCGCCCAGTTCGGCGCCCTGCACCGTCGATCCGGCCAGATTGATGCGTTGACGCAGCGATCCCACGCGGCGCTGGTCGATCGTATTGTCGAGATCCTGGGCGAACGGGATGAGATAGAAGCTGCCATTGCGCCCGCGCCATTCCGCGGCGATCTCGGCGGACAGGATCTGCTCGGGCTTGAGCGCGGGATTGGGCAGGAAGCGTTTGATCGCCTCGCCGAACCGCTCACGCATCGTCGGGGCGCGCATCTTTCGTCCGATCGCGCCGCGCAGGCGCCAGCCGTCGCCGGCATCGACGATCAGCGCGGCGCGCCCGGTCCAGTCGCGGGCCTTGTCGACGGGCGGCTTGTCGCCGGTGCGCAGATAATCGACGACATCATAGCCGATCCCGATCTCGCCCCGCACGGCGCGGGACAGGTCATATTCGATCTCGCCCCCGATGCTCCAGTTGCGCTGCTTGTAGAATAGCGGCGCGGGGAGGAGGGTGGGGGGATTGCCGTCGACATAAGCGATGTCGCGCTGACGGTGGGTCGATTGCAGCAGGTTGAACGACCCGACGAACATCGCCGCGCCGGCGCGATGTTTGAGCAATTCACGTAGCCCCCAGGTGCGATCGCGATCGATCTGGCGCGCATTGACGCGATGATAGGCCGCGCTTGCATAATCGTCGATCGTCTGGCCGAAGCGCTGATGCCAGACGGTGCTGTCGAGCTCCGTCGATGCCCCCAGGGCGCTTCGCGCATTGCCGACGATCAGCGTATGCCGCACGTCGGGATAGCGCCAGAAGCGTGCGCCGGTGTCGCGATTGCCCTCGGGCGCGATGCCCTTGCTGCCCCAGACGTGAAAGGCGGTCAGGCTGACATCCTGCGCCGCCACGCGCCCCTTCACGCGCCCGAACAGGCTGGCAAGTTCGCGATCGGTGTTGGTGCGCAATGTCCGCCCGGTCTGCGAATAAGGGCGGCGGGCATTGCCCGGCAGCGGGTCGCCGTCGCGGCGGGCATAGCTGCCGCCGATCGTCGCCGGGCCCAGCACGACCGCCAGACGGCCGTCGACCCGGTTGCCCGTGCCATAGCTGATCGCGCCGGCGTTGCGCTCGATCGGAGACAGGCTGATCGCCGCCAGCGCGTTGACGCCATAATGCGGCGCAAGCGGGCCGGCGGCCGATCGCGCCGCGCCGATCAGCCCGGCCGGGATCAGCGAAAGATCGAGCCGGTTGTCCCACGGGATATTGATGTCCGCGCCTTCATAGAAGATCGCGACCTGCCGCTCGGCGGCGTTGCGGACGAAGGCGATCGTCTCGCCGCGCGAATTGGTGGGCAGATGGAGCGCGGGCAGCGCGCGCAACAGCTCGTCGGCCGAGGCCGCATCCGGCGCCGAAAGCGGATCGAGCGCGTGGCGGGTTTCGAACGCGGCGCTATTCGGCGCCTCGCGCGGGCCGGTGACGACGATCGTTTCGGAGAAGGAAAGCGCGCTTTGCGCCTCCGCCACGCTTCCCCAGCACGCAGCCGCCAGCGCCGTCAGGATCAGACAAACCTGTATCTTTTGTCCACGCATTCAACGGATACTGCCCGTCGCCGGTGGATCGGGATAGCGGCTTCGATCGCGTGTCGCGGTCATTCGGTGGGCGTCGTCAGCGTAACCGGGGTGAGCTTGGCCCCGACCGCGCGGGCATTGAACGCCGGCAGATCATTGGCCTTCAACCCGTTCCATTCGCCCAGATGCCGGGTCGCCATCGCCTTCAGCTCGTCGAATTCGGTGTAGAATTGCGTGCTCGGCTCGGCATCGCCTTCGGTGACGCTCTTGGACAACGAAGCGAGCATGTTGTTCAGCCGCACCGGGAAGTTGAGCGGATCCTGCGGGGCGATCGATTTCTTCTGGATCAATTGTTCTTCCACCGCATCGGCCTTGGCCTCCAGCGCATCGGCCGCGGCGATGATCGCCGCGCCGTCGGACGCGCCCGTGGCGGCCTTGCGCAGCTCGCCAAGCTTGGCGTGGAGATCGCGGATTTCGAGCACCGCGCGGTGCACCGCATTGAGCTGATCGTTCACCGCCATCGCCAGATCGAACTGCTTCTTCAGTTGCACGGGGGTCGCGGTGGAGCTGGGCAGAGGCACGATCTCGATCGGCTGGCGCTGCTCCTTGCCGTTCACCGTCAGCCGTGCGGTATATGTCCCCGGCAGCGCCACCGGGCCGAGCGTGGAGGCATGCCACATCGAGGCATTGGTCAATTTGACCGCGCCTTCGTGGCGCATATCCCAGGCGAAGCGGTTGAGCCCCGCTTTGGTGCCGAGCACCGGCGGCTTGGGCGGGCCGTCCTCGCCCTCGTCCGCGGCGGCTTTCGCGGCCGTGGGCGGCACCGCATCATAGCTGCGGATCACCTTGTTCGAGGCGTCGAGGATGTCGAGCCGGATCTTGTCGGCCGCCACCTCGTCCTTGAGATGATAATAAAGGATCGCGCCCTGCGGCGGGTTCGGCCCGGTGTAGGAGCCCGCCCCGTCACCGCGGCCGGCATAGACGATCCGCGTCGTCTGGCGCGGCTTGAAGAAATGGAACGGCGCCTTGGTGACGCGATCGGACCATTGCCGCACCGGGCTCAGATCATCGAGCACCCAGAAGGATCGACCATGCGTGGCGACCGCGATATCGCCGGCATGTACCACCAGATCGTGCACCGGGGTGCGCGGCATGTTGAGCCGCAGCGATGTCCAGCTCGCCCCGTCATCGAGCGATGTGTAGATGCCATTCTCCGTCCCCGCGTAAAGCAGTCCGTCGCGCGTCGGATCGGCGCGGACGACATGGACATAGGCGTCCGCCGGCAGCCCGTTGGCGATCGGCACCCAGGTCTTGCCGTAATCGTCGGTGCGGAAGGCATAAGGTGTGTAATCGCCCAATTTATGGCGCTCGACCGCGATGTAAGCGGTGCCCGCCTTGTGTGGATGCGGCTCGACCATATCGACCGTGCCCCATTCGGGCATCGCCGGCGGGGTGACGTTCGACCAGTTCTTGCCGCCGTCGCGGGTGATCTGGATCAGCCCGTCGTCGGTCCCCACCCAGATCAGTCCCTTTTCGACCGGGGATTCGTTGAACGAGAAGATCGTGCCATAGACTTCGACGCTGGTATTATCCTTGGTCAGCGGGCCGCCCGATGCGATCTGCTTCGATTTGTCGTTGCGGGTGAGATCGGGTGAGATGATCTCCCACGAGCGGCCGCCGGTCGTCGTCCTGAACAGCACTTCATTGGCATAATAAAGCACGTTGGGATCGTGCGGCGAGAAAGCGAACGGCACCGTCCAGCCGCGGCGGTGCTTGAGGTCTGCGACCCCCCAGCCCATGCTTTCGCGCGGCCACGGCTTGACCTGGATCGCCTCGCCGGTGCGCTCGTCATAACGCGTCAGATCGCCCCAATAGCTGCCGGCATAGACGATGTTCGGATCCTTCGGATCGGCCACGACATAGCCGCTCTCGCCCCCGCCCACCGATCGCCAATGCTGGACCCCGATCGGACCGTGGGTATTGGCGCTGGGAATCCGCAAGGTGGTATTATCCTGCTGCGCGCCGTAGATATTATAGGGAATCTGATTGTCGACCGAGATGTGGTAGATTTGCGCGGTCGGCTGGTTCATCTGCTCCGACCAGGTTTCGCCGCCGTTGACCGAAATCCCCGCGCCGCCGTCATTGGCGTTGATCATGTGGCGCGGATCGCGCGGATTGATCCACATCTGATGCGTGTCGCCGTGGAAGACGGGGATCTTCTTGAACGTCTTGCCGCCGTCGATCGATTTGTGGCCGTTGACGTTCATCACGAACACCGTGTCGGGATTCTTCGGATCGGCATAGACGGTGGTGTAATACCAGGCGCGCTGGCGCAGCTTGCCGTCGCTGTTGACATATTGCCAGTTCGCGCCGCCGTCGTCGGAGCGATAGAGCCCGCCTTTCTCCGCCTCGATGATCGCATAGATACGTTTGGGATCGGATGTCGCGGTCACCCCGACGCGGCCCCAGATGCCGGTGGGCAGGCCGTTGCCGGTCAGTTTCTCCCAGGTGCTGCCGCCGTCGCGGGAACGATAGAGCCCGCTGCCCGGCCCGCCGCTTTCCATGATCCACGGCTTGCGATGCGCCTGCCAGGTGGCGGCATAGATGAGCTTGGGATCGTTCGGATCGATCTGCACGGCGACCCCGCCGGTCTTTTCGTCGACGTAGAGCACGCGCTCCCAATTCTTGCCGCCGTCGCGCGAGCGATAGATGCCGCGCTCGCCGCCGTCACGGAACACCGGGCCGAGCGCGGCGACGAACACCAGATCGGGATTGGCCGCGTCGACTGCGATCCGCCCGATGAATTCGGACTGGCGCAGCCCGGCATAATGCCACGTCTTGCCCGCATCGGTCGATTTATAGACGCCATTGCCCGAGACGACATTGCCGCGAATGGCGCTTTCGCCGGTGCCGGCATAAACGACATTGGGATTGGAGGGGGCGACCGCGAGCGCGCCGATCGACGGCGAGGCTTCGGGGAATTTGTCCCACAAGGGTTCCCAGGTCCGGCCGCTGTCGGTGGTTTTCCACACGCCCCCCGCCGCGGTGCCCATATAATAGGTCGAGGGGTCGGTCGCGATGCCGGCAACGCCGCTCGATCGCCCACCGCGATACGGGCCGATCATGCGATATTTCATGCCGTCGAGCGGCAGCGTCTCGCTGGTTGCGGGCGGTGCCTCCTTCTGCGTCTGCGCTTGCGCCGCGGCAGGAAGACTGACGATCGCGCTGCCCGCCAGGGCCAGCAGCAGCAAATGGCGCAGACGCATTTTCATCCCCCTCAGAAATTCTTGCGGAAATTGAGCCCGATGGTGCGGGGCGCGATCGCATTGACGCTCAGGCCGCGCGGATCGTCCCCGCCGATCGAGGCGCCGCGGCTCTTGTTGACCACCCCCGTGACGTCGAACAGATTGGTGACGAAGGCGTAGATCCCCCAATTGCCGTCGCTGCTCTGCACCCCGGCGCGCAGCCCGGTGACCGTCATCGCGGGGATACGGAGCTGATAGTCCCGGGTCGGATCGCGCCGGAACTCGGTCCACGAACTGCCGATATGGCCGATGTCCGCGAGGGTGAGGATTTCGAGCGTGTCGCTGACCGGGAAAACATATTCGGCCGAGCCCTGCGCGGTATATTTCGGCGTCAGCGGCACATAATCGCCGTCCAGCCCGGCGCCCGAGATGGTGACGCCGGGAACTGCGATCTGATTGCCGCGCAGCCGCGCCGACGTATAGGAACCCGACGCGCGCAGCGTCAGCCCGTCGATCGGCCGCCCGATCGCCTCCAGCTCCACACCGCGGATGCGCGTCCTGCCGGCATTGGTGACGAAGGCGAAGGAGCCGTTATTGGCGGTCGCCCTGACCTGCATATTGTTCCAGTCGATCTGGAACAGATTGGCGTTCAGCGTCAGCCGGTAATCGAGCAGGCTCGATTTGACCCCCAGTTCGTAATTCCAGATGCTGTCCGACTGATACGCGCCGGCGTAAGCGGCCTGATCGTCCGAAATGCCGACGACCTGATTGACCCCGCCCGGGCGAAAGCCCTGCGTCGCCGAGGCATAGACCATGACATCGGGGGTGATCTTGTAATTGACGTTGAAGTTGAGGATCGTCCCGTCCTCGCTGGCCCGATTGGTGCTGGCGGGGGAGGGCTCGTTGCCGACGACGAGATTGCCGACCAGCACCTCGCTGGTGGTTTTCTTCTTATAGTCGAAATAGCGCAGGCCGGCGGTGACGCTGAGGCCGTCGATCACCTCATAGGTGAATTCGCCGAAGCCCGCGAATTGCTCGAGCGTATCGTCGACCGTGCGATCGAAGAACGGGGTGATCGGGAAGATGATTTCCCCGCGCGGCGTCGTCTGCGTGATGACGCTGCGCACGAAATTGCGGCGCTTCGAATGGAAGAAGCCGAGCGTCCATTTCAGCCGCTCGCCGCCGGCGAGGCGCACTTCCTGCGACCAGGTTTTGGTGCTCTGCGGCTGATAGGTCGGGGCGGGGAGGAACGGATCGATATAATCCTGCTTATATTCCGCGACCTGCGCCGTGGAGCATTTCGCGCCTGCGCCGACCGGCAACCCGAAATAGCGCAGGCAGCCCGCCGCGCCGGGCGCCGTCACCGAGGCGCGCCGGAAATAGGGCGAGTAATTGAAGCTGAAGGCGAGATCGCGTTTCGAATAAGCCGCGATCGCGGTGAGCGTGGCGAAGGAGAAATCCCAGTTCAGCGTGCCGCTGTAGAGCTGCATCTCGTCGGTCTGCGGGGTGACCGTATCGAGCGTCTGATCGTATCTGACGCCGGTATCGATGTATTTCTTATAGTCCCACAGGCCGCTGTAGCCTTCACGCTTCTGGTAGACCGCCAAGGCGTCGAAGGTCACATCGTCATTGGGCTGGTAACGCGCCAGCAGGCGCCCGCCATAGGATTTGCTGTCGTTGAAATTCGTGAGGCCGAGCACGCTATTGTCGAGCCAGCCGCCGATGCGTTCGTAAAAGCCGACCGCGCGCACGCCGAGCTTGTCGTGGACGATCGGCGCGTTGAGCGCGACCTGGGCATTATAGCCCAGGTCGCCATGCGCGATCCCGGCAAGCTGGCCGCTGACCTCGCCCTCGAACTGGGTGAGATTGGGCTTCTTGAAGATCAGGCGGACGGTGCCCGCCATCGAGCTGGCGCCGTACAGCGTGCCTTGCGGGCCGCGCAACACCTCGACGCGCTCGACATCGAACAGCCGAACGGCCGGTGTCGTGCCGCCGGCATCATTGCCCACCCCGGTCGAGCCGGTGATCGGCGTTTCGTCATAATAGAGCCCGACGGTCGGTTCCCCGCTCGACTGGATGTTGCGGATGATGATGCGGCTGCCGCCATTGGCATTTTCGCGGATGACGAGGTTCGGCGCGACCTTGGCCAGTCCGTCGCTGGTGGAGATGCCCTGATTGGTCAAGGCTTCCCCGCCGATCGCCGAAATCGCCAGCGGCGTTTCCTGAACATTGGTCGCGCGGTGCAGGGCGGTGACGACGATGTCGTCGATCCGGGCGTTTTCGGCCGGGGCGGCCTGCTGGGCAAAGGCGGGAAGCGCGACAAAAGGCGACACCGCACCAAGAAGAGCGAGCCGCGCGTCGATGCGCATACGGCCCCCGATTTTGCTCGTTATTGCGAATGCTCGCGCTGTCATAAAGGCCTCCCCCCTTGCGTCTGCAAATTCTCGTCATGCTCGTCTCTGGAGCGACCGATCCGGATGGCATCCGAATGGCAATCTTGCGCGCAATACGCTGCACAAGAACGAGAATATGATTCTTATTGTGACGTTGTTCTGATCTGGGATCTCTCTGCATTTATTCAGATCATAAGAGATGTTTGCCGTTTATTACGCAGCACAGCAAGAATGTAATCATGATTGAAAATTAAATTATTGTATCCTCCAACTTGCATCGTCAAATCAACTATTTGACTGCAAGAGCCGGCGGGTGTTGCGGTTGCCAGCGCCGCTCGAGATGCCTAACCCCGCTGCGAGCCGCCCGACGTCGCGCGTGCGGGTTGATGGGCGAGCGCGGGGTGCGAACATGGCTGCGGTGATGATCCAGGGGACCGGTTCCGACGTCGGCAAATCGGTGCTGGTCGCCGGGCTATGCCGCGCCTTGGCCAATCGCGGGCTGCGCGTCCGCCCGTTCAAGCCGCAGAATATGAGCAACAATGCCGCGGTCACCAGCGACGGCGGCGAAATCGGCCGGGCGCAGGCGACGCAGGCGCTGGCGTGTCGCGTGCCGGCGAGCGTTGATATGAACCCGGTGCTGTTGAAGCCGCAGGGCGATCGCACCTCGCAACTGGTGGTGCGCGGGCAGGTGCGCGGCACGCTCGGCTCGGCGCGCTGGCGCGAGCGCGAAGGGCTGCTCGGCGAGGTGCTGGAAAGCTATCGCCGGCTCGCCGCCGACGCCGATATCGTCGTCGTCGAGGGTGCGGGGTCGCCGGCCGAGACCAATTTGCGCGCGGGCGATATCGCCAACATGGGGTTCGCGCGCGCCGCCGGGGTGCCGGTGGTGCTGGCGGGGGATATCGATCGCGGCGGGGTGATCGCCGCGCTGGTCGGCACGCATGCGGTGATCGACGCCGCGGATGCGGCGATGATCCACGGCTTCCTGATCAACAAATTCCGCGGCGACCCGGCGCTGTTCGCCGAGGGGATGACGACGATCGCCGCGCGCACCGGCTGGCCGGGGCTCGGCATCGTGCCGTGGCTCGCCCCGGCGCGGCGCCTGCCGAGCGAGGATGCGGTGGTGCTCGAACGCCCGGCGGCGGCGGGCGCAGGGCGGGTGGTGATTGCCTGCCCGATCACCCCGCGGATCGCCAATTTCGACGACCTCGATCCGCTGCGGCTCGAGCCCGGGGTGGAGGTGATCATGGTCCCCCCGGGCCAGCCGATCCCCGATGCGGCGCTGATCGTGCTGGCGGGATCGAAGGCGACGATCGCCGACCTTGCTTTCCTGCGCGCCGAGGGATGGGATATCGACATCCTGGCGCATCATCGCCGCGGCCGACCGGTGCTCGGGCTGTGCGGCGGCTATCAGATGCTCGGGCGCAGCGTCGCCGATCCGCAGGGGATCGAGGGGCCCGCGGGAACGGTCGCAGGGCTCGGGCTGCTCGACGTGGAGACCGTGCTGGGCGGCGACAAGACGCTGACCCAGGTCAGCGGCGAGGCGCTGGGGGAGCCCTTCACCGGCTATGAAATCCACCTCGGGCGGACGATCGGGGCGGATGCTGCGCGCCCGGTCGGGCGGCTGGCCGACGGTCGCGGCGAGGGGGCGATGAGCGCCGACGGGCTGGTCGCCGGGAGCTATGTCCACGGGCTGCTCGGGCTTGCGGCGCAGCGCGCGGCGTGGCTGGCGCGGATCGGGGTCGCGGCGCGCGGGCCCGATCATCATGCCGATGTCGATGCGGCGCTCGACGAGATTGCCGCCACGCTCGAAGCGCACGTCGATCTCGCCGCGATCCTCGCGATCGCTCAGCGTGCGGCCTGAAGCGCGACGGCGAGCAGCAGCCCGGTCTCGATCAATTCGATCCCCGCGCCGTGGACGTCGCCGGTCACCCCGCCGATGCGGTGATGCATCCACCAGCCGAGCAGCGCGATCAGCAGCGGCGTCGCGGCCAGTGGCGGCAGCAGGACACAGGCGGCAGCGAGCAGCGCCCCCCATATCGCGAGTATCGGCAGCGTGATCGCGCCGGCGATGCTCGCGCCCAAACCGCTGTCGCGCAGCGGCGGCAGGAACCGCGCCCACACCAGCGGGCCGAGCCGCGCGGCGGCGGGGATGGCGATCAGCGCGAGCCAGCCGGCGGGCAGGATGAGATGCAGCAGCACGAGTTTGGCGGCGAGCTGCAGCACGATCGTGGTGACCCCGAAGCTGCCGATATGCGGGTCGCGCATCACGGCGAGCAGCCGCGTGCGATCGCCGTGCGCCGCACCGAGCCCGTCGGCGAGATCGCCCAGCCCGTCGAGATGCAGCGCGCCGGTCGCCCACACCCACAGTACCGTCGCGGCCAGCGCACCGAGCCACGGATCGACCCGCGCGCCGAGCCACCCGGCGCCCGCCACCAGCAATCCGATCGCGATGCCCGCGGCAGGATAGAGCCGCACCGCGCGCGCGAAATCACCGGCGTCGGTGGCGAGCCGCGGCATCGGCAGGCGCGTGAGAAAGGCGAGCGCGACGATCAGCGATCGCATTGTCGCAACTCGCTGACCTGCGCGCGGCGCGGCGCTCCCTCCCACACGGTGAGCGACAGCAGCGCGGCATAAGGAAGGTCGAACGCCCAGGTCGCGGCGAGGCTCAGCCCGCAAAGATGCGCAAGCGCGGCGCGCATCGCGCCGCCATGGGTCACTACCAGAGTGGGGACGGGGGCAAGCTCGTCGATCGCCGCGCCGACCCGCGCGACCAGCGCCGACCAGCGCTCGCCGCCGGGGGGCGGGGATGCATCGGGATCGTCGTGGAACCGCGCCAGCGCCGCCGCGTCGATCTCGCTTGCCGCCAGCCCGTCCCACGCGCCGAAATCGAGTTCGCGCCAGCGTGGGTCGAGCCGCGGCGTGCCGATCGCCTCGGCGCAACGCCGGGTGCGTGTGAGGTCGGAGGCGATCAGCCGGTCGACCGGCGGCAGCCGCCGCGCCTGTCTGGCGCACGCCGCGATGCCGCCCGCCGTGACCTCGGCATCATGATGCCCCAGCATGCGCCCGGCGAGCAGCGGGGCGCCGTGTCGCAACAGGTGGAGCGCGAAGCTGGTCATCCCCCCGCGATGCCGGCCTCGGCGAAGGTCGCCATCCCGTCATGCGCGGCGAGCGCGGCGCGGACGATCTGTGCCGCCACCGCCGCGCCGCTGCCTTCGCCCAATCGCATGTCGAGCGCGAGCAGCGGCGACAGCCCGAGCCGGTCGAGCAGGCGGCGGTGCCCGGGCTCGGCCGAGCAATGCCCGGCGAGGCAATGATCGGTGATCGCGGCATTGCCGCGTGCCAGCGGCGCGATCGCGGCGGTGCCGATGAAGCCGTCGAGCAGGATGGGGACGCGGGCGTGGCGCGCGGCGACGATCGCGCCGGCGATTGCGACGATCTCGCGCCCGCCGACGCGGCGCAGGATCTCGAACGGCTGGTCGAGCTGCCCGGCGTGATGCGCCAGCGCTATGTCGACCACCGCCGCCTTGCGCGCCACCCCGGCGGCATCGACCCCGGTGCCGGGGCCGACCCAATCCGCCCCTGTCCCGCCGAAGCTGGCGGCGGCGAGCGCGGCGGCGGCGGTGGTGTTGCCGATCCCCATTTCGCCAAGCACGAGGAGATCGGCGTCGCCGATCGCCGCCGCGCCGGCGTTGAGCGCGGCGAGGCTTTCGTCCGCCGTCATTGCGGCATCTTCTGTGAAATCGGCGGTCGGCCGGTCGAGATCGAGCGGGACGACCGACAGCGCCAGTCCTGCCGCGCTTGCCAGCGCGTTGATCGCCGCGCCGCCCGCGGCGAAATTGGCGACCATCTGCGCGGTCACCGCCGCGGGAAAGGCGCTGACCCCGCGCGCGACGACGCCGTGGTTCCCGGCGAACACCAGTGCGCGGCCGCGGGTGACGCGTGGCCGCGCGGTGCCGTGCCAGCCGGCGACGAACAAAGCGATATCCTCCAGCCGGCCGAGCGAGCCGGGCGGCTTGGTGAGCTGCGCCTGTCGCGCCGCCGCCGCGTCGCGCGCCGCTTCATCTCGCGCGGGGAGGGTGGCGAGCGCTGCCTCGAATGCGGCGACCGATGCAAATGCGCTCATGCGACGACGAATCCCTCCGGCGGGCTGCGGGTGATGAAATGGCCCTTCACCCCAGCGGGCCAGTCGCGATACGGCACCTGGCCCCATTCGCTTTCGGCATAAGCGCGCGCATAATCAAGGATCGCGCGCGCCGCCTCCTCGGTCGGGTCGAAGCGGCCGAGGACATAGCTGACCTTGCCCGGCGCACGCAGATGGACGGTGCACGACTCGCGGCACGCGAACAGGCACGGCATTTCCTGCACCGCGACCGCGGCATAGGCCGCGTCGCCCGCCTGCACCCGGCGCAAGGCGGCGACGAGTGCCGCGCCCGCGGCGCTGCGACAGCTGTTGCACGCCACCACCGCCGCGCCGCCGGGAACGGGGGTCAGCATCAGCGCGCCGCCTGCCGGATGCGCGGCGCGGCCGGCACGCCCGCCGCGACCAGCGCGCGATAGAGCAGGTACAGCCCGGCGAGGATCGCTGCGTTGTGCACGTGTTGCTGCGCGTTGATCGCGGGCGACAA
>JAFKLV010000465.1 GCA_017304125.1 Sphingomonadales bacterium | reverse complement strand
GCCGCTGGCGCTGATCGCGGTCTTCGCGACGCTGCAGACCACCCGCGTCGCCGACACCGAATCGCGCGCCGGGCTGCGACTCGCGTCGAGCGAGAGCAGCCGGGCGATGGCGATCGAACTGATCGGGGACATGACCGCGCTGCACGCCGCGGTCGACGCGCTTGAGCTCGATCCCCACAATGGCCCGAGCTGCGCCCGCGCGCAGGGTGTATTCGCGCAGCAATCGACCACCGGCACGCGGTTCGTGATTTTCAACCGGCGTGGGCAAACGGTGTGCGGCATGGCCTTTCCCGGCGCGCGCGAGGTGGCGATGCAGGCCAAACATGCGATCGTCTTCGCGCGGCTGTTGCCGGGGCGCGGGCTGTTGCTCGGCATCGCCTCCAACCGCCACGGCATGTTCGGCGCAGCCTTCTTTCCCACCGAATTCCTCGCGCATCTCAGTCGCCCGAGCGGCGCCATCCAGCCCTATCAGCTCTCGCTGGTGAAGGGGAATGAGCGGTTGGTGATCGACGATCTGCCGCGCGAATCCGCGCTCGAACGGCGCAGCGGCAGCCGCACCGACCTCGGCATCGCCGGCCTTGCGCTGGAAATGGAGATGCGGCGCACCCCGATCACCTCGTCGCTGGTCATCGCACTGCTGCTGCCGCTGCTGATGTGGGCCGCGGCGGCCGGGATTTCGTGGTTCGTGGTCGATCGCCTGCTGGTGCGCCCGCTGCGCCGGCTCCGCACCGACATCGCCGCGCTGCACCCCGGCGAGGAGCTGGACCCGGCGATCCTGCGCACGCTTCACGCACAGGAGATTCGCGAACTGGGCGATACGTTCCGCGCGCTCACCCGTACCGTCGCGCTGCACGAGGCGGGGCTGGCCGAGGGGCTGGTGCGCCAGACGCGGCTGACGCGCGAGGTGCATCATCGCGTGAAGAACAACCTTCAGGTGATTTCCAGCCTGATCAACCTCCACGCGCGCAGCGCCCGCACCCCCGAAGTGACCCAGGCCTATGCCTCGATCCAGCGCCGCGTCGACGCGCTGGCGGTGGTGCATCGCCACCATTTCGCCGAGCTGGAGGAAAATCGCGGGCTCGGGCTGCGCCCGGTGATCAGCGAACTCGCCACCAGCATCCGCGCCACCGCGCCGGAGGGCAGCCGGCTCGGGCTGGCGCTCGATCTCGATCCGTTTTTCGTCGGGCAGGATGTGGCGGTGCCGATCGCCTTTCTGGTGACGGAGGCGGTCGAGCTGGCGATGGCCTGCGATCGCGAAGCGCAGATTCGCGTCTCGCTGAAGCCCGTCGTCGGCCAGTCGGATCGCGCGGTGCTGCGGATCGTCTCGCCCGCGCTGATCGCCTCCGACGCGCTGCTGTCGAAGCTTGGCCAGCGCTACGGCCGCGTGATGGAAGGGCTGTCGCGCCAGCTACGCGCGCCGCTCGATTATGATGCGCTGCTCGGCGAATATGCGATCACGGTCGCCATTCTCGGCCGCGAATGAGCCGTGCGCGGCCACCGGCCCGCGAATTGACTTTTTTTTACGACAGACGGAACCGCGTTTGACGGCGCACGTTTTGTTCTTCGGATAGCGAAATCATGCCCCCCCGCTCTCGCTATCCAGGTCACAGGCCCGAAAGCGTCGTCACTCCCCCCCGGTGGCGCTTTCGGGCCTTCATTTTTATGCGCTCTCTCGGGGGACTTTCGAGGATTGGCGCGGGCCGCTAGGATCGGCCGGTCCCAGTTTTCAGGAGGTTCATATGCGT
>JAFKLV010000464.1 GCA_017304125.1 Sphingomonadales bacterium | reverse complement strand
CGCTCCGGTCCGCCGCTGGCGCTTCGGCCCTTGCAGGTTCGCGAGTCCGGTTTCTGCCGGCCCTTCGGTCGCGCCTGTCGCCCGAATGGTTCGGGCGCGCATGTAAAGGAGATCAACAATGGCTGCCATCGGTTATGTCACCCGCAACGGCGAGGGCTTCAAGGGGCAGATCCGCACCCTTTCGATCCGCACCGACGTTGAGATCGTGCCCAACAATCGGCGCACTAACGACGTCCAGCCCCACTATCGTGTCCTCGCGGGCGGCGTCGAGATCGGTGCCGGTTGGCTCCGCCAGAGCGAAACGACCGGCAATACCTATGTGTCGCTGAGCCTTGCCGCCCCCGAATTCGGGCCGCGCCGGCTCTACGCCAACCTAGGCCGCGCGGCGGGGCAGGAGGATGACGATACCTTCGCCATCATCTGGAACGCGCTCGATTGAGCGCCCGCGCTGCGCCCGCCACCGACGGGCGCAGCGCTTCGCTTTCCATTGCCTCAGGACAGCAAGTCGCTAGGATTCCAGCGCGATGAAGACCGATCTCGACCATCTTCCCGGCCGCAAGCAGCGCGACCTTCAGCGTATCCTCGAGGTGATTTTTGCCGAGTTCGAGCAAGCGACCAAGCTGTCCACCGCGAAGTGGAAAAAACACGGCCGCATCGTCAAGATCATCCTCTACGGCAGCCACGCGCGCGGCGATTGGGTCGCCGACAATGCCAGCGGCTATTATTCCGATTATGACATTCTCGTCGTGGTCGACGACGAACGCTTTCTCGGCCCCGAGATCGATCTGTGGGGCAAGATCGACGATACGCTGATCCGCGATTACGCGATCATGAAGCGCCTCTCGGCCGAGACCAGCGTCATCGCGCATACGATGCAGGACGTGAACTTCCAGCTCTCGCGCGGGCGGCCGTTCTTCATCGATATCGTTCGCGATGGCATCGAGCTTTACGCAATGGACGATCGCTCGTTCGACACGCCGACGGTGCTGTCACCCGAGGTGGCGCTCGAAGAAGTGCAGCTGCACTACAAGCAATGGTTCAGGAGCGCGAACCGTTTTCTTGGCCTCGCAACGTACGCGATTGACCAGGGCTGGAACAGCCACGCGGCGTTCAATCTGCATCAGGCGACCGAGCATTTCTACCACACGACGATGCTCGTCCTGACCCTCTACTCGCCAAAATCGCACAACATCAAATTCCTCCGCGACCGCTCGGAGGATGTTGCCCGTGACCTAATCCACATCTGGCCGCGCAACACCAAATTCGGCAATCGCTGCTGGGAATTGCTGCGTCAGGCCTATGTGAAGGCGCGCTACTCGCCGCACTACAAGATCACCGGTCCTGAACTCGCGTGGCTCGTTGAGCGCATCGAACTGCTTCAGAGCGAGGTCAAACGCATCGTCGAGGAGCGTATCGCGCGCGGCTGACGTAGTGCTCTACCGGCCGTACCTGGAACCGCGTATCCCTCGGGATCGCAAACACCCCATCCTCTGACAGCGCTGCAACCGCTTCAATCGCGGGCGTTGGGAAGGGGCTCTTCTCGAAGTCGTCCGAGTATGGCGGCCGGCGGCGCGGCTCTCAAGCCCCGCGGGTACCCTCCAATTTGCTGCGCAAATCGGATCCCGCCGCGTCCGCTTCGCGGCGCCTGCGCTTCGCTCCGGCGGCCCTGACAGCCACGCCGCCGACCGCCGTCGACAGGGGGTCTTCAAGCACGAAGACGCAAGCGACGGAGAGATATCATGGCT
>JAFKLV010000463.1 GCA_017304125.1 Sphingomonadales bacterium | reverse complement strand
TGTTCGGCGCGGGCAAGATGTTCCTGCCGCAGGTAGTCAAATCGGCGCGCGTGATGAAGAAGGCGGTGGCGCATCTGCTGCCGTTCATCGAGGCGCAGAAAGAGGCCGGCGCCAAGGCCAAGGGCCGCAGCGTCATGGCGACGGTGAAGGGCGACGTCCACGATATCGGCAAGAACATCGTCGGGGTGGTGTTGCAGTGCAACGGCTTCGAGGTGGTCGATCTCGGCGTGATGGTGCCGTGGTCGGCGATCCTCGCCGCGGCGAACGAGAATGACGCCGATATGATCGGGCTGTCCGGCCTCATCACCCCCAGCCTCGACGAGATGGTGACGGTGGGCGAGGAGATGGAGCGCGCCGGCATGAAGATGCCGCTGCTGATCGGCGGCGCGACCACCTCCAAGGTCCATACCGCTTTGCGCATCGCGCCGGCCTATTCGGGGCCGGTGGTGCATGTGCTCGATGCAAGCCGCGCGGTCGGCGTCGCCACGACGCTGGTCAGCGATACCCAGCGTGACGATTATGTCGTCAAGGTCGCGGAGGAATATGCCGCGGTTCGCCGTGCGCGCGAGGGCAAGGGGCAGAACGAACTGCTCGCGCTCGCCAAGGCGCGCGCCAACGGCTTCCCGGCGGATATGGCGTTGAAGCCCGCCGCGCCGCTGCAGCCCGGCACGCACGCCTATCGCGACTGGGATCTCGCCTCGCTGCGCGACTATATCGACTGGACGCCGTTCTTCCGCGCGTGGGAGCTGGCAGGGGTGTACCCCGCGATCCTCGATGATGCGGTGGTCGGGGAGAGCGCGCGCTCGCTTTTTGACGATGCGCAGAAGATGCTCGATCGCATCATCGCCGAAAAATGGCTCACCGCGCGCGCGGTGGTCGGGCTGTGGCCGTGCGCGCGGCACGACGATGACGTGATCGTCGACCTCAAGGGCGATTTCAACGCCGAGGAACTGAAGGGGCTCGACCTGCTCAATCTGGTCGAGGGCACCGATGTCGTGCGGCTGCCGTTCCTGCGCCAGCAGATCGTCAAGCGCGAGGGGCGGGCCAATATGTGCCTCGCCGATTTCGTCGATCCCAAGGGCGACTGGATCGGCGGCTTCGCGGTGTCGATCCACGGCATCGAGCCGCATCTCGCGCGGTTCAAGGCGGCGATCGACGATTATTCGGATATCCTGCTGAAAGCGCTCGCCGACCGTCTCGCCGAGGCGATGGCTGAGGCGCTCCACCAGCATGTCCGCACGACGCTCTGGGGTTATGCCCCCGACGAACAGCTCGATAATGAGGCGCTGATCCGCGAGAAATATCGCGGCATCCGCCCGGCGCCGGGCTATCCGGCGTGCCCCGAGCACAGCCTCAAATCGACGCTGTTCGAGATGCTCGACGCGCATCACGCGACCGGGATCAGCCTGACCGAAAGCTTCGCGATGCTGCCGACGGCGGCGGTCTCGGGCTTTTACTTCGGCCACCCGCAGGCGGAATATTTCGGCGTCGCGCGGATCGGCGAGGATCAGGTGAGCGACTATGCCACGCGGCGCGGGGTCGATCTCGAACGGGCGAAGCGGTTGCTGCGGCCGAATCTGGATTGAAACGTCACCCCGGCCTTGAGCCGGAGTGACGGAAGGGTCTTAAATCAGTCCCTTGGCGCGCAGGCTGACATGGCCTTGCGCGCCGATCACGATATGATCGTGGACCGCGATCCCCAGCGGCCGCGCGGCATCGGCGATCGCGCGGGTCAGGTCGATATCCG
>JAFKLV010000462.1 GCA_017304125.1 Sphingomonadales bacterium | reverse complement strand
CCGCGCGCTTCCTCGCGCACCCCGAGCTCGCCCGCCTCGACCACGCCGAGCAGATCGGCGAACGCCTGCCGCAGCCTCTCGCCGATCGCCAGCGCCGACATGCGCACCGCGTAAACGGTGAGGAACAGATAGCGCGAATCCGCGTCGAGCAATTGCCGGCAATCGGCGATCAGCCCGGGGAGCTGTTCTTCCAGCCGCCACACTTCGCCCGCCGGGCCGCGGCCATATTTGGGCGGATCGAGCAGGATGCCATCATAACGCCGCCCGCGCCGCACCTCGCGCGCGACGAATTTCGCGGCATCGTCGACGATCCAGCGCACCGGCGCATCCGCAAGGCCCGAGAGCAGCGCATTGCCGCGCGCTGCCTCGACCGACTTCTTCGAGGCATCGACATGAACCATGCGCGCGCCGATCGCCGACAAGGCCAGAGTGCCGACCCCGGTATAGCCGAACAGATTGAGACATTCGGGATCGTTCGCCCCGGCGAGCTGCTCGCGCATCCAGCCCCATACCGGCGCCATATCGGGGAAGAAACCGAGGTGACGGAACGGCGTGGTCTGCGCGGTGAAGCGCACCTGCCGCCAGCTCAGCGGCCAGCCGTCATGCGGCACCGGCTCGGCGAAATGCCACTGGCCGCCGCCGTCCTCGTCGCTGCCGGGGACGAATTCGCCATGCGCGCGCCAGTCGGTCGTCGCGGGCGCCCACAAGGCCTGCGGCTCGGGGCGGATGAAGCGGAACCGGCCGTAGCGCTCGAGCTTGCGGCCATTGCCCGAATCGACCAGCCCATAATCGGCCCAGGGTTCCCCGATCAGGGTATCGAGCTTCACGCCGTCACCCGCGCGGGATCGCCAGCCCGGCGATATAGTCGCTCACCGCGGCGAAGGTCGCGTCGAGCGTGACGTAACGCTCCTCGCGCTCGAACAGATCGCCGACCCGCGTCGGCAGCGCCGGGCGCGTGCCGGTCGCACGCTCCACCGCATCGCGGAACTTGGCCGGATGCGCGGTCGCCAGCGTGACCATCGGGACGTGATTGGCCTGACGGCGCGCGGCGGCGAAGCCGATCGCGGTGTGCGGATCGATCACCTGCCCGGCATGTTCGCTCGCCCAGCGCATCGCCAGCGCCATATCGTCGACATCGACGCGCTCGCTGGCGAACAGCCCCGCCGCGCCCTCGCGCTGCGCATTGCTGAGCTGCATCGCCCGCGCGCTCTCGAAACCGTGCATCTGCGCCGCCAACGCCGCTCCGTCACGCCCGCCGAGATCGAACAGCAGTCGCTCGAAATTGGACGAGACCTGGATATCCATCGACGGGGTCGGCGTCGGGACGACGGCGCCGGTCGAATAATCGCCGCTCGACAGCGCACGGTGGAGAATATCGTTGACGTTGGTCGCGACGACCAGCTTGGCCACCGGCAGCCCCATCTTCGCCGCGACATAGCCGGCGAAGACGTCGCCGAAATTGCCGGTCGGCACGCTGAACGCCACCGCGCGGCCCGGCGCGCCGAGGCGCACCGCGGCGTAGAAATAATAGACCACCTGCGCCATCAGCCGCGCCCAGTTGATCGAATTGACCGCGGAGAGGTTGAACCGCCCGGCGAAGCCGGCGTCGTTGAACATCGCCTTCACCAGCGCCTGCGCCTGATCGAAATCGCCGCGGATCGCGATGTTGTGGACGTTGGGCGCGCCGACCGTGGTCATCTGGCGACGCTGGACGTCGCTCACCCGTCCTTCGGGGTGGAGCATGAAGATATCGACCCCGGCGCG
>JAFKLV010000461.1 GCA_017304125.1 Sphingomonadales bacterium | reverse complement strand
CGAAGGTCGCGAGCGCGGCCTGCGTATCCGCCTCGGCCCCGGCTACCTGCGCGCGGGCGCGCTCATGCCCGGTCAGCGACCAGCTGATCAACGGCCCGAGCAGCCAGCGGAGCGGCGCGGCGCCGAACAGATCGGCGATATTCGGCCCGGTCGAGCCGATCGACGCGCCGAGCTGGATGCGCGGGTAGAGATCGGCGGTCGCGACCCCGATCCGCGCGGTCGCGGCGGCCAGCCGGCGCTCGGCGGCGCGCACGTCGGGGCGCCGCGCGAGCAATTGCGCGCCGTCGCCGACCGGGATCGGTGACGACAGCCGCAAGGTCGCGGTGCGCATCCCGGCCGCCGGGGGAAGATCGGCCGGCGCGCGCCCGGTGAGCGTCGCGAGCCGGAACAAGGCCGCATCGCGCTCGGCGGCGATCGCCGGCACCTCGGCCTGGCGCTGGTTGCGCAGCGCCGCAATCCGCGCGGTATCGAGCCGCGTGGTCAGCCCGACCTCGGCGCGGCGCCCGGTCACCTTGAGCGAGCGATCGAGCAACGCGACGATGCGATTGGCGACGTCGAGCCGCTCGGCGGCGCTCGCCGCATCGGCATAGGCCCGCGCAGTTTCCGCCACGACCGAGACGCGCACCGCATCGGCGTCGAAGCTTGCGGCATCCACGTCGCCGCGCGCGGCCTCGACCCCGCGGCTCACCCGGCCGAACAGGTCGACCTCATAGGACAGGCTCGCGCCGGTATCGATCGACCAATCCTCGCGCTGCGCGCCGGGCACGCGCTGGGTGGCGGGGAGCCGGCCATAGGTCGCCCCCGCGCTCACCCCGACATCGGGCAGCCGGTCGGTCTTCACCGCGCGCAGCGACGCGCGCGCCTTGGCGAGCCGCGCGACCGCGACGCGCACATCGGTGTTGGCGCTGAGCGCGTCGGCGATCAGGCCGTCGAGCACCGTATCGTCATAGAGCCGCCACCATTTCCCCGCGACCGGGGCAGTGATGTCGAGCGCGGGCGAATGCGCGGCGACGAAGCTCCCGGCCGCCGCCGGCGACTGCACCGGCGGCTTGTAATCGGGGCCGGTGGCGCAGGCGGCGAGGGTCAGCGCCGAGGCGGCGACAAGCAGATTGCGAAGCATGATGTTGCTCCTTTCTTATTCGGCCGGCTGCTGCGCGGGATCGAAGGCCGACGGGCGCGGCCGATGCCGCCCCAGCCGGTCGCCGAGCGCGCGGCTGACGACATAGAAGGTGGGGGTGAAGATCAGCCCGAAGCCAGTGACCCCGATCATCCCGAAGAACACCGCGGTGCCGAGCGCCTGACGCAGTTCCCAGCCGGGGCCGGAGGCGATCACCAGCGGCAGCACGCCGAGGATGAACGCGAAGCTGGTCATCAGGATCGGCCGCAGCCGCGCCCGCGCCGCCTCGATCGCCGCATGGAGCGCGGTGGCGCCGCGTTCCTCCGCCTGTTTGGCGAATTCGACGATCAGGATCGCATTCTTCGCGGCGAGCGCGATGAGCACGATGAGGCCGATCTGCGTCAGGATATTATTGTCCATCCCGCGGACGTTGACCCCCGCCATGGCGGCGAGCAGCGTCATCGGCACGATCAGGATGATCGCCAGCGGCAGGATCAGGCTTTCGAACTGCGCCGCGAGCACGAGGAACACGAACACCACCGACAGCGCGAAGATCAGCGCGGCGATATTGCCCGCGGCCTTCTGCTGATAGGCGATCCCGGTCCATTCGGTTGCGAAGCCGCCCGGCAGCGTGCTCGCGATCTTCTC
>JAFKLV010000460.1 GCA_017304125.1 Sphingomonadales bacterium | reverse complement strand
GATCCTCATCCTCGCCGGTTTCGCCGTCGCTTATGGCGACAGCGTGACCCCGCCGGTGGTGGGGGCGACGCTCCCCAATTCGGCGGCGGCGCGCGCCGGGCTGCTGCCCGGCGATCGCATCGTCGCACTCGGCGGGCGGTCGGTCGACACGTTCGAGAGCATGTCGCGCTATGTCCGGATCCGTCCGGGCGAGACGATCCGGGTCGATTATGTCCGCAAGGGCGTCGCCGCCTCGGTGCCGGCGACGATCGGCGTGCGGCGTGAGCGCGATCGCTTCGGCAACGATTATCGCATGGGCGTCCTCGGCCTGAGCGCGACCGCGCCGGTCTATCGCGAGGTCAGCGTCCTGGAGGCGCCGGTCGTCGCGGTGCGCCGCACCGGGCAGATCGTCTCGATGATGGTCGAGACGATCGGGCAGGTCATCACCGGCCGCCGCTCGGTTGCCGAGCTGGGCGGGCCGCTGTCGATCGCCAAGGTGTCCGGCGAGCAGATCACATTGGGGCCGGAGGCATTCGTTTTCCTGATCGCCCTGGTGTCGATCAATCTGGGGTTCATCAACCTGCTGCCAGTTCCCATGCTGGATGGCGGGCATCTTATGTTCTATGCGATCGAGGCGGTGCGCCGCCGGCCAGTCGGGCCGGAGGCGCAGGAATGGGCCTATCGCGGTGGACTGGCGGCGATTCTCGCGCTGATGCTGCTGGTGACATTCAATGATCTCGGTAATTTGGGCCTGTGGCGAAGCCTCGCCGGCTTGATCGGCTGATCAAGCTGGGGCAGGGCGCGGCACGCGGTGGACTAAGGGTAGCTTCCAGGGTGGATTGGTGACGGCTTTGACAACAACTCTTCGCCCACAATCGGTGGCATTGCTGCTGGCTGGCTCGATGCTGGCCGGCGTGCCGCTGGTCGCGGCGGCGCAAACCGCGCCCGCCGGGTAGGCGCCGGCACCGGCTGCGGCCCCCGCCGCGCCGACGGCGGTTCCGTACACACCCCCGGTACAGGTGGTGCGCACGATCAAATCGCTGCGGGTCGACGGCTCGCAGTGGATCGAGCCGGAAACGGTGCTGAGCTATACCAAGCTCAGGGTCGGCGATTCCTACACCAACGAGACGCTCGATCAGGCGATCAAGGATCTCTACGCCAGCGATCTGTTCGCCGACGTTACCGTCACGGGTGCGGAATCGGGCGATATCGTGCTGCGCGTGCGCGAAAATCCGATCATCAACCGCGTGATCCTCGAGGGCAACAAGCGCCTCAAGGAAGACAAGATCACCAAGGAGATCAAGCTCAAGCCGCGGCAGATCTTCACGCGTTCGGCGGTTCGCGCGGACGTTGCGCGGATCATCGAGCTGTATCGCCGGCAGGGCCGGTTCGCCGCCAGCGTCGATCCGAAGATGGTCAACCTCGACCAGAATCGCGTCGACGTCGTGTTCGAGATCAGCGAAGGGCCAAAGTCCAAGGTTCGCCAGATCAACATCATCGGCAACCAGGTGTTCGACGATGCCAAGCTGCGCTCGCAGATGGCGACGAAACAATCGCGGTTCTTCCGCTTCATGTCGTCCAACACGTCCTACGATCAGGATCGTCTGGCCTACGATCAGCAGAAGCTGCGCCAATTCTATCTCACCAACGGCTATGCCGACTTCCGCATCGTCAACACCGATGTGCAGTTCAACGAAGAGAAGAACCGCTACAACATCACCATCACGCTCGACGAAGGCCCGCGCTACACCTTCGGCAGCGTCGCCGTCGACTCCTCGGTCGCCAGCA
>JAFKLV010000459.1 GCA_017304125.1 Sphingomonadales bacterium | reverse complement strand
TGCTGGACCTCGTTGAAGTCACGACGCAGCCGCGGCGCGGCCTTGCGCGCAGCGCGCTCGATGACGGTGAACAGGCCGGAATGGGATGGCATTTCGATTACTCCACCCCAGCAAGGGGTCGGTTTCTATAACGTGTCGCTCCCCCTATCATTCCCCTCCCCTTGAAGGGAGGGGCTAGGGGTGGGGCAGCGGCGGCGGCGGCTCGATGCCGCCGGCGGCGCTTTGCGGGGTGAGTTCGGGGCGCTCGCTATGCTCGCGCCCCACCCCAACCCCTCCCCTGAAGGAGAGGGGCTTAGCGGATATCAGTCCGCGCGCTTGACGTAGGTCTGCTCGTAGACGTCGACCACGATGCGGGTGCCGCTGGCGATGTGCGGCGGCACCATGATGCGCACGCCATTGTCGAGGATCGCCGGCTTGTAACTGGAGGAAGCGGTCTGCCCCTTCACCACCGCATCGGCCTCGACGATCGTCGCTTCGACCTGATTGGGCAGCTGCACGGAGATCGGCTTCTCCTCGTGCAATTCCATCACCACGTCCATCCCGTCCTGCAGGAAGGCGGCAGCGTCGCCGAGCAGGTCGCGCGGCAGCGTCACCTGATCGTAGGTGTCCTTGTCCATGAAGACGAGGCCGTCGCCGTCGGCGAACAGGAACTGGAAGTCCTTGGTGTCGAGGCGCACGCGCTCCACCGTCTCGGCCGAGCGGAAGCGGACGTTGGTCTTGCGGCCGTCGATGAGGTTCTTCATCTCGACCTGCATATAGGCGCCGCCCTTGCCGGGCTGGGTGTGCTGGATCTTCACCGCACGCCAGATGCCGCCTTCATATTCGATGATATTGCCGGGACGGATGTCCACGCCGCTGATCTTCATGGTTCTTGACCTGCTGGAAAGAGCGATCAGAGCCGCCGTCGGCTCCGGTGGCGCGCGTCTAGCGGCCAAGGTGCGATCCGGCAAGATGCTGGCGGCACCCGGCCTCATCCCCCCGCCCCGTCACCCCGGCCTTGAGCCAGGACGACGGGTTCGGCGATCTCAGCGCTTCTCAAGCACCTCGGCGAAAGCGCGCACCGCCGCGGCCTCGTCGCCGCCCCACACCGCATGGCTGACGGCAAGGAAATCCGCCCCCGCCTTCACCAACGGCACGGCATTGGCCGGCGTAATCCCGCCGATCGCGACCGAAGGCAGCTCGAACAGCGTCGACCACCACGACAGGATCACCGGCTCGGGATGATGCCGCACGTCCTTGGTCGCGGTGGGATAGAAAGCGCCGAACGCGACATAATCCGCCCCCGCCTCGCCCGCTTCCATCGCGAGATGGCGGCTGTCGTGGCAGGTTACGCCGATCTGCGCATTCGGGCCGAGCGCGGCGCGTGCCTCGCGCGGATCGCCGTCCTCCTGCCCGAGATGGACGCCATCGGCGCCAAGCCGCTTTGCGAGGCTGATCGAATCGTTGACGATGAACGCGCAATCGCGCGCGGCGCAGATCCGCTGGAGCGGCTCGGCGAGCCGCGCCGCCTCATGCTGGTCCACGCCCTTCACGCGAAACTGGAACGCCGCCACCGGCCCGGCATCGAGCGCACGCGCCAGCCGGTCGCCGAACCCGCCCGACACGTCGAGCGGGGAGATCAGATAGAGCTGGCAGGCCGGGCGCCGGTCGTCGCGCACGAAGGCAGCAGCGAAATCGGGGTCGAGCGGGCCGAGCGGATCGTCTTCATCCATGGTGCCGCCCTAGGGCGGATCGGCCTCAAGCAGAAGCCAGTTTTTCAACCCACCCA
>JAFKLV010000458.1 GCA_017304125.1 Sphingomonadales bacterium | reverse complement strand
CATCGATGCGGCGAAAATCTTCGTTTCCCCCAATGGGGTCGATCTCGATCTGTTCGGCGCACCGGGACCGCGAGACAATGCGCTGGCGGCAGAATTGGGGCTCGACGGCGAGACGATCGGGTTCATCGGCAGCTTCTACGATTATGAGGGGCTCGACGATCTGATCGCGGCGATGCCGATGCTCGTCGCGGCGCGACCCTCGGCGCGGCTGCTGCTCGTCGGCGGCGGCCCGATGGAAAGCGCACTGCGGGCGCAGGCCGGCGCCTCGCCGGTCGCCGATCGCATCGCCTTCGTCGGGCGGGTGCCGCACGATCAGGTCGAGCGTTATTATGGCATCACCGATGTGCTGGCCTATCCGCGCAAGCGGATGCGGCTGACCGATCTGGTCACCCCGCTGAAGCCTTTGGAAGCAATGGCGCAGGGCCGGCTGGTCGCGGCCTCGGACGTCGGCGGGCACCGCGAACTGATCCGCGACGGCGATACCGGCACATTGTTCGCTGCCGACGATCCGGCCGCGATCTCGGCGGCGCTTGCCGGATTGCTCGGCGATCGCGCCGGATGGGATGCGCGGCGCACGCGGGCGCGCGCTTTCGTCGATGCGGAGCGCAATTGGGCGCTCAACGTTTCTCGTTATCAGCCCGTTTACCAGCGACTGGCAAAAGCCGCGCGGATGGATGAGTCATGGCCGCAGCCCAGCACCACAACCGCCTGATCTCGCGAAAATTGCTGCCGCCGCTCGCACTGGCGACGGGGCTGATCGCGGCTGCGCTGGTGGTCGCCGCGCCGGAAGCGGTGCTCGACACGGTGGTCGATGCCCTGCAGCTCTCCGCGCTGGTGCCTGGGGCGGCCGCGCCGGTCGGGATGACCGGCCGGATGCTGTTCGCGGTCGCGCTGGGCGGGTTGGTTCTGGCGCTGGGGCTGTTGCCACTGGTGATGCCGCGGCGCCGCCGGGCGACCCGGCTCGGGGCCATTCCGCTGCTGCGTCGTGCCGATGCGCATCCCGATGCCCCGGCGCGCCGGCCGATCGCCGCGCGGAGCGAACTGGGCGAGCCGCTGCTGCTCACCGATGGGACCAGCGAGCGCGAAAAATCGATCCCGGTCGATCTCGATCAGCCGCTGGCAGCGTTCGATCCGGGCGCAGTGCCCGCGGTGCCGCGTGCGCCGGTTCGCGTCGTGCCCTCGCTGGCGACCGGTCATCGCGAGCGGTTCGAGACCTTTCCGATCCCGACGGACGAGGGGGAGGCGCCGCTCGGCGCGCTGCTCGACCGACTCGAACGCGCGGCGGCGCAGCGGGCGGCAGCGCGCGTCAGCGGGCTCGATGATATGCTGGTAAAATTACGTAAGCTTGCCACAGGTTGAAGCATTGCGGTCATCCTCCGCTGCTATCCTGCCGCAAAACCGCCGCACGGTGCGGCAATGGCGTCATGATGCTCGACTATTCCCGTTTCGCTTTCGCAGCCCTTCTGATGACAATTGGTGCGGCACCGGCTGTTGCCGCCGGTGAAGGCGCGCCGATCCTCGGCCCCGATGCGGCGGTCTGCATGCTGGGCAAGTCGCCGGCGATTCTCGTCGACATCACCGGGCTGAGCAATCGCATCGGCACGGTGCGGGTGCGCACCTTTGGCGGGGCGACCTCGACTTGGTTCGACAAGACCAAATGGCAGACCAAGGTGGAAATCCCCACCCCGCGCACCGAGCCGATCCGCGTCTGCATGCCGGTCGCCGCGCCGGGCAATTATGCGATCGACGTGCGTCACGACGCCAATGCCAACGGCG
>JAFKLV010000457.1 GCA_017304125.1 Sphingomonadales bacterium | reverse complement strand
GTCTGCGCAAACAGCCTCGTGCAACTGTTCAGGCGATCTGACGATCGCGGGCGGGAACCGCGCCGGCTCACGGCATCTTACTACCTCGGGTCCAACGGTCTCCCGCCCGCTACTCTTATGGCACACCTTCAACACACGGGGGTCCATCGAGAGGCAGGCGCAGGACAAGAGGTTCTAGCCACGGAACTTGCGGCACGATGGACCCCGGCTCAAGGCCGGGGTGACGGAGATTGCGAGGCTCGAATGGTGAATGTCGAGCGGCGCCAATGCATCCGGTTGAATGTCGCCCCGACCTGGGCCATCGCTCGCGGCATGATCTTCCGGCTCGGCACCCGCGGCTCTCCCCTTGCGCTCACCCAGGCGGGGATGACGCGCGACGCGCTCCTCGCGGCGCATCCCGGCCTTGCGGTCGAGCTGGTCACGGTGCGCACCACCGGCGATCGCGTGCAGGATCGCGCGCTCGCCGAGATCGGCGGCAAGGCGCTGTGGACCAAGGAACTCGACCGCGCCTTGCTCGACGGCGAGGTCGACGCCTGTGTCCATTCGATGAAGGACGTCGAGACGATCCGCCCGGCCGAGATCGCGATCGCCGCGATGCTGCCGCGCGCCGATGTGCGTGACCGGCTGATCGGCGCGGCCGCGATCGCCGATCTGCCGCACGGCGCGATCGTCGGCAGCAGCTCGCCGCGCCGCCGCGCGCAGCTGCTGCGGCTGCGCCCCGATCTCCAGATCATCCTGTTTCGCGGCAATGTCGACACCCGCCTCGGCAAGCTCGCCGCGGGCGAGGCGCATGCGACGCTGCTCGCCGCCGCCGGGCTCGATCGGCTCGGCCGCCACGATACGGGGCATGCGATCGCGATCGACCAGATGCTTCCCGCCCCGGCGCAGGCCGCGGTGGGGATCGAGGTGCGTGCCGGCGCCCCGGCCGCGGCGCTGGTCGCGGCGATCGATCACCAGCCGACCAGCGTCGCGGTGCTGACCGAGCGCGCCTTCCTCGCCGCGCTCGGCGCCGGCTGCCACTCCCCGGTCGGCGCGCTGGCGCGGATCACCGACGACGGGATCAGCCTGCGCGCGCAATTGCTCGCCGAGGACGGCAGCGAGGCGGTCGAGGGCGAGCATTCGCCGCCGAGCTGCTGGGCCGCGCGCCGGATAACGTGCGCCGGCTGTTCGGCGGGTGACGCGCGCCGCGATCGTGCTGCGCCCCGAGCCGGGCAATGCGCGAACGGTCGCGCGGCTGAGCGCGCTGGGGGTGCCCGCGCTCGCGCTGCCGTTGTTCGCGATTGCGCCGGTCGCGTGGGAAGCGCCCGCCGGCGCCTTCGATTCGCTCGTGGTCACCAGTGCCAACGCGATGCGCCACGCCGGCGCGGGGCTGGCGGCGCTGCGTCACTTGCCGGCGATCGCGGTCGGCGCGGAAAGCGCCGCCGCCGCGCGTGCCGCCGGGCTCACGGTCGCCATAACCGGCACGACCGACGGCGTCGCCGCGCTCGCCGCGGCGCAGGCGGCGGGATTTCGCGCGCCGCTACACCTCGCGGGTCAGGAACGGATCGCCTTTGCCGATATCGTCGCGGTCACCGTCTATCGCAGCGCGGCGCTCGATCTGCCCGCCGGGGCGCTGGCGGCGGCGCGCGGACGGGTCGCGCTGCTCCATTCACCGCGCGCGGCGCACCGTTTCGCCGATCTGGTCGATCGCGATGCCGTGCCGCGCGATACGATCCGGCTCGCCACGCTCAGCGAAAAAATCGCCGCCGCGGCAGGCGCCGGCTGGGCGGCGGTCGCCAGTGTCGACCGCTCCGACGACGACCGGCTCGTCGCGCTCGCCGCGAAGCTCGCGATTGACCCGTGAGGCCCGGGCGGGGATAGTGCGCCGATGAACGATCCTCTGCCGAGCGAAACCGCCGCGCGCCGGCCGCGGGTCGGGCTGGTCATCACGACGCTCGTCGTGCTGGCATTTGTCGTCGGCATCGCGCTGATGCTGGTCGCGATGCGCAATTCGGGCGGCTGGTTCGTCCGCACCCCGTCGGCCGCGCAGCCCGCGCCCGAAGGCGTCCTGACCCAGCCCGCACCGCAACCCGAGCCGCAACCGTCGCCGCAAGTCACCGTGCCGCCGACCCCGGAAGCGCTCGACAGCCGCGAAACGACGCTCGCCGCGCAGCTTTCCGCGCTCGAAACGCGCACCGCCTCGATCGACAGCACCACCGCCGCCGCCGCCGCGCAGGCCGGGCGCGCCGAGGCGATGATGGTCGCCTTTGCCGCGCGCCGCGCGATCGATCGCGGGATGGCGCTCGGCTATCTCGAGGTCCAGCTACGCGAGCGGTTCGGCCAGATCGCCGCCGGCCCGGTCGCCACCGTGATCCAGGCGGCGCGCCAGCCGGTGACGGTCGCCGCCTTGCGCCAGGCGCTCGATGCCAATGCCGATCGGCTGACCAACGGCGGCGGCGACGGCTGGGTATCGGGTTGGCTGGCCGGAATCCGCCACCAGTTCGGCAGCCTGATCATCCTCCACGACGTCAACACCCCGTCGCAACTCCCCGCCGAGCGGCTGGCACGCGCTCGTCGCCTGCTCGACGCGGCGCAGGTCGAGGCCGCGCTGGCCGAAGTCTCGCGGCTGCCCGGAGCCGGGTCATCGGGCAATTGGGCCAATGCCGCGCGCCGCTTCATCGCCGCGCACCGGGCGCTCGACGCGCTGGAGGCCGCCGCACTGATGGTCCCGCCGCCCGCGCCGACCGATGCCAGCTCGGCGAATAACGCGCCGCCCGCCCCGGTCACGCCGCCGGCGCATCCCGCCCCGACGGTGACCCCGGCACGCGACGCGATCTGAAGCCTCGGGCGTTAACTCGGAATCACCTCTCCCCGTTCGCCCTGAGCTTGTCGAAGGGCGGCCCTAACTCTCGAACGACA
>JAFKLV010000456.1 GCA_017304125.1 Sphingomonadales bacterium | reverse complement strand
GTCGGTGAGGTCGGGCCGCCCTTCGACAGGCTCAGGGCGAACGGAGGAGAGGTCATCCTGTTCTGCAAATGTGGGTTTCAGCCCCGCCAGCGTCTCGCCGCCGGCGGTGAGGATGTCGCCGTGGAGATAGCCGCCAGCGATCAGTTCGCGGATCACGAACGGCATCCCGCCGGCGTCCTCGAAGGCGTTCACATCCGCCGCGCCATTGGGATAGACCCGCGCGATCAGCGGCACCGCGCCCGACAGCCGGTCGAAATCCTCCCAGTCGATCACGATCCCCGCCGCGCGCGCGATCGCCGGGACGTGGAGCAGGTGATTGGTCGAGCCGCCGGTGGCGAGCAGCCCGACCGCCGCATTGACGATCGCGCGTTCGTCGACGCACTGGCCGATCGGGCGATAATCCGTGCCGCGCCAGCCGAGCCCGGCGACGCGGTGGACCGCGGCACGGGTCAGTTCCTGTCGCAGCTTGGTGCCGGGATTGACGAAGGCGGCGCCGGGAATGTGCAGCCCCATCACCTCCATCATCATCTGATTGGTGTTGGCGGTGCCGTAGAAAGTGCAGGTGCCGTGGCCGTGATAGGCGGCGATCTCGCTGTCGAGCAATTCCTCGCGCGAGGCATCGCCGGTGGCGAAACGCTCGCGCACCGCCGCCTTGGCCTTGTTGGGCAGGCCCGAGGGCATCGGGCCGCCGGGGACGAGCAGCATCGGCAGATGCCCGAAGCGCAGCGCCCCCATCAGCAGCCCGGGGACGATCTTGTCGCAAATGCCGAGCAGCAAAGCGCCCTCGAACGTGCCGTGGCTCAGCGCCACCGCGGTCGCCAGCGCGATCGTGTCGCGGCTGAACAGCGACAATTCCATCCCGGCATAGCCCTGCGTCACGCCGTCGCACATCGCCGGCACGCCGCCGGCGACCTGCGCGGTGGCGCCGGCCTCGCGCGCCCACAGCTTCATCAGCTCGGGATAGCGATAATAGACCGCGTGCGCCGAGAGCATGTCGTTATAGGCGGTGACGATGCCGATGTTCATCCCCGCATCGGCCTTCATCGCGGCGCGATCTTCAGGGGTGCCGGCATAGGCATGCGCGAGATTGGCGCAGCCCAGCGACGGGCGCCCGATCCACCCGTCGCGCGCGCGATCGAGCAGCGACAGATAACGCGCGCGGCTTTCGCGGCTGCGCGTGATGATGCGATCGGTGACGGCGGCGACGACGGGGTTCATGCTTGCGTTTCCGTTCTGCCCCGAGCGGGCGTGACTTCTTCCACTTTCGTCATTCCCGCGCAGGCGGGAATCTATTCACGCTGTCGTTCCGGCTCCATCCCGGACCTGCGTTAATGGATTCCCGCCTGCGCGGGAATGACGGGGAGGTGGATCAGGGAGCCTTACGGCGCCCAGTGGATATCCACCGGCAGTTCGGCATCGGCGAGCACGCGGCCGATCGGCCAGGGCGAGCCAGCGCCCTTGGCGATCGCCTGCTCGATCACTGTCTTCTTCGCCGCGCCGGTCACCGCGATCATCAGCGCGCGCGCGGTGACGATCCCTTCGCGCGACAGCGAGACGCGCGCCACCGGCGCCTCGGGCGGCAGCGGATCGGGCATCACGCCCAGCGCACGCCGCTCGCGCGGGCCGTTCAACGCCTCGTCATAATCGGGGCCGGGGAAGATCGACGCGGTATGCCCGTCGCCGCCGACCCCGAGCAGGCACAGATCGAGCGGCCAGTGCAGATCCTGCATCAGCGCATCGGCCGAGCGGCCCGCGGCCTTGTAATCGTCGGTCGCCTTGGGGACGATCGGCATC
>JAFKLV010000455.1 GCA_017304125.1 Sphingomonadales bacterium | reverse complement strand
GTCGAACCGCGCGCCGAGCTTGGCCTTGGCGACATCGCGCAGGCGATTGATCTCGTTATGCCCGGTCTTGTAGCCTAGGGCCTGACCCGGCCAGGTGCAGTAACGGTTGAGTTCGGACCGCGCCTGGCTGGCGGTGAAGCCGGTGGTCGCCATGAACCATTGCATCGCCTGATCCATCGTCCAGCGCTTGTGGTGCAGCCCGGTATCGGCGACCAGCCGTGCGGCGCGGAAGTTCATCGACTGAAGATAGCCGATACGGCCGAGCGGATCGTCGCCATAGAAGCCGACCTCATCGGCGATCTGCTCGGCATATAGCCCCCAGCCTTCCGAATAAGCATTGAAGCTCAGGAGGGTGCGGATCAGCGGCAGATCGAACGTATATTCGCCCTGCCACACATGCCCCGGAATCCCCTCATGGAAGGTCAGCGTCGGCAGCGAGTAGCGCGGCCAGATCCCGGTATCGCGCAGATTGATATAATAAGTGCCGGGGATCTTGCCGTCGATCGACCCCGGGCCGGCATAGCCGTTGGGCGCGCCGTCCTGGATCGCCGGGGGCACGCGTTTGATGTTGAGATTGCCGCGCACCAATTTGCCGAACGCCTTGGGCATCAGCGGGCGGATCTTCGCCACCACCTGATTGAGATAGGCGAGCAGCTCGGCGCGCCCCGCATCGGTGTTGGCGAACAGCAGATCGGGGCGCTTGCCCAGCGCCGTCAGCCGCTCGCCGGCGGTGCCCTGTGTCAGCCCCTGTGCACGGAGCAACGGGTCCATCTCCGCCGCCAGCGCCTTGCATTGCTCCAGCCCGGCGGCGTGGATTTCCTCAGGCGTGCGTTTGGTGGTGGTGCCGGCCTCGGCCAGCCAGCCGTAGATATTGGCGGCATCGGGCACCTGCCACATGCCGGCGACATCGGGCGCCTTGGGGCGCAGCGCGACAAAGGCATCGGCCTGCGCGGCGAGCGCCGGGGCGATTTCGCGCTCGGCGATCGTCGCGGCGCGCTGCGCCCAGTCGCCGGTGACCCCGGCGGCATGCGTCTTGGTGGCGAAGCTGGTGACGATCGCCCAGTCGGCCGGCCGCGCCGCGCCTTCGCGCAACTGCCGCGCGGTGATGTCGTTGAGGAAGCCGGGGAGATAGACGCCCTTCGCCGCATCGGCGTTCAGCCGCTCGGTCTCGTCGCGTACTTCCTTGGCATAAGCATGCATCCGCGCGAGATAGGCCTCGGCATCGGCCGCATTGGCGACCTGATGCTTATTCTCCAGCATATCCGGCACGTCGACGAACGCGCCATTGCCCTGGCTGACGATATAGGGCGTCGAGCGAAAGCCGTTGGCGGAGAGGAACGCCATGTCGCCCACCGGCATCCGCCGCCAGCCGTCGAGCGCAATCTCATGCGCGACCGCCGTGGTTTCGACATGGACGGTGACATGGGGGGACAGCGTCTTGGCGTCGATCGCGCGCAATTCGGTCAGGCGCTGCGCGGCGTCGGCGCGCCGCTTCGCTTCTGCCGCGGCGCTATGGTCGCTGAGCAAGGATTTGAGCGCCGCGCGCTTGCCGGTGTCGATCCCGAGCGCCGCGGCATTTTCCGGGTAGCTGACCAGCAGCGCCTCGGCATGTTTGTCGAGCAGCGCCATGGCGGCGGCATCGCCCGGCGCGCCGGCGGCGGCGAGGGCGCGGGCGGGAAGGGTGGCGGTCGCGCCCAGCGCGGCAGCGCCGGCGACGAACCCGCGGCGATTCATGTGCATGGAGAGTCCCTTTGGCGGTTATGCCGTGTGGATACGCCATGCGCGCAACAATGA
>JAFKLV010000454.1 GCA_017304125.1 Sphingomonadales bacterium | reverse complement strand
CGCGGCGCGCGCCGGGCTGGTGCTGGTGACGATCAACCCCGCCTATCGCACCAGCGAAGAGGCATTCACGATGGCCAAGGCGCGGCTGGCCGCTTTGGTGTTCACCGATCGCTTCAAGACGAGCGATTATGCCGCGATGGTCGCCGAGATCGGGCCGGATCTGCCCGCGCTGCGCCGGATCATCTGCATCGGCGCCGCGACCCATCCCGGCTGGATCGCGTTCGACGCGGTGGCCGGTCACGCCGATGCCGCCGCGCGCCAGCGGCTCGCCGCGATCGCCCCGACGCTCGATGCGCGTGACGCGATCAACATCCAGTTCACCAGCGGCACCACCGGCCACCCCAAGGGCGCGACGCTCAGCCACCGCAACATCCTCAACAACGGGCTGTTCGTCGGCCTCGCGCAACGGCTCCAGCCCGGCGATCGCCTCTGCATCCCGGTGCCGCTTTATCATTGCTTCGGGATGGTGATGGGCAATCTCGCCTGCCTCACCCACGGCGCGACGATGGTCTATCCCGCCGCCGGCTTCGATGCCGGCGCGGTGCTGGCGACGATCGAGCGCGAGCGCTGCACCGCGCTATATGGCGTGCCGACGATGTTCATCGCGCTGCTCGGCCATGCCGACCTCGAGCGGTTCGACATATCGTCGCTGCGCACCGGGATCATGGCCGGGGCGGTCTGCCCCGAGCCCTTGATGCGCGGGGTGATCGAGCGGCTGCACATGCCGGAGATCACGATCGCCTACGGCATGACCGAAACCAGCCCGGTGAGCTTCCAGACCGCGGTGGACGATCCGTTCGATCGCCGCACCGGCTCGATCGGGCGGGTCCAGCCGCACCTCGAATGCAAGGTGGTCGACGAGGATGGCGCGACGCTCCCGGTCGGCACCGCGGGCGAACTGTGCACCCGCGGCTATTCGGTGATGCTCGGCTATTGGGACGAGCCCGAAAAGACCGCCGCGATGATCGATGCCGAGGGCTGGATGCACTCGGGCGATCTCGCGGTGATCGACGCGGCCGGCTACGGCACCGTCGTCGGCCGGCTGAAGGATATGGTGATCCGCGGCGGCGAGAATATCTATCCGCGCGAGATCGAGGAATATCTCTACAGCCATCCGGCGGTGGAGGATGTCGCGGTGATCGGCGTGCCCGACGAGCGGATGGGTGAGGAACTGTGCGCGTGGATTCGTCTGCGCATCGGGAGCGCGGGCGACGAGGAAGAAATTCGTGCTTTCTGTCGTGGCCGGATCGCGCATTATAAGGTGCCACGCTACGTCCGTTTCGTTGATAGTTTTCCCACCACCGTGACCGGTAAGGTCCAGAAATATCTGATCCGCGAGGCGATGATCGCCGAGCTGGCACCTGCAACCACCAACTGAGGATGACCATGATGAAGCCGTTTCTGATCGCCGCCCTGCTCGTTTTGCCCGGCGCCGCTTTCGCCCAGACCGCGCCCGCCCCGGCGGCCAGCCCGGCCGCTGCCGCCGGCAAGCTAACGCACGATACCCCGATCCAGGACATCGTCGCCGACGCGCAGGGCAAGGCGGTGATCGACAAGCATCTGCCGGGGCTGATCGGCCTGCCGCAATATGACATGATCAAGGGCCTGAGCCTCAAGCAGCTCCAGCCTTATTCGGACGGCAAGCTGACCGACGAAATCCTCGCCAAAACCGCGGCCGATCTCGCCTCGATCAAATAATGACGAGACCGCTTATTGTTGCCAGCGCCGCAATTGCGGCGCTGGTCGCGGGCACGCCTGCGCTCGCCCAGACCCAGAGCGACAGCATGACCTATCGCCAA
>JAFKLV010000453.1 GCA_017304125.1 Sphingomonadales bacterium | reverse complement strand
CGACGACGCGCGCGACGGGGCGTGGACGCACGAGACCTTTACCCGCGCGATCGGCACCGCCGTGGGGCGCCGCGTGCGCCCGATCGCGCTGCCGCCCGCGCTGCTGCGCATCGGCGCGCGGATCGACTGGCTGACGCGCGGCAAGGGGGCGAGGCTCACCGCCGATCGCGTCGCCTATTTCTGCCACCCGGACTGGACGGTCGACGTAGCGAAACGCCCGCCGGCGCGTTTGTGGAGGCCGCAGATCGAGACCGAGACGGGGTTGCGCGACACCGCGGAAAGCTATCGCGCGGCGGGGTTGTTGTAACCTTCGCTCACAACTCCCCTCCCTTGAACAAGGGAGGGGGCGGGGGTGGGTTGGTGTGAGGGGCACCGGTCGGCCGGCCTCATACCCACCCACCCCCAGCCCCTCCCTTCACCAGGGAGGGGAGCAGAAGAGGGAGGGGAGAAGCCCCCTACCCCCGCGCCCATTCGGTCAGCAGGGTATGCGCGATCGCATAGGGCGGCGGGGCGAGGAATGGCCCCTCCTTCCCCGCCAGCACGTCGCGCACCTCGTCGCGGGTGAACCAGCCGGCGGTTTCCAGCTCATTGGTGTCGATCGTCAGCGCATCGCCCTCCGCGATGCCGACGCAGGCGATCATCAGCTGCGACGGGAACGGCCACGGCTGGCTGGCGACATAGCGCACGTCGCCGACGCGCACCCCGGCCTCCTCGGCGATCTCACGGCGCACCGCTTCCTCGATCGATTCGCCCGGCTCGACGAACCCGGCCAGCGCGGAATAGCGCCCGGCGGGCCAGCTCGGCTGGCGCCCGAGCAGCGCGCGGCCGTCATGCTCGGCGATCATGATCACCACCGGATCGACGCGCGGGAAATGTTCGGCCGCGCAATTGCCGCAGCGCCGCGCCCAGCCGGCGCGGAACATCTTGGTCGGATGGCCGCAATTGGCGCAGAACAAATGCCGCGCATGCCAGTCGAGCACCGAGCGCGCCGCGGCGAAGGTCGCCGCCTCGCCGATCTGCAACTGATCGAGCGCGGCGAGCAGCGTCGGCGAGCGGAACGCGGCCGGCGCCGCCCCGACCGTCGGCTCGAACGCGGCGAACCGCGGGCGCCCCTCGTCGAGCCCGAGCAGCACGAACTCGGCTTCCTCCGACGCCTCGGTCAGCATCGTCCAGCCGAGCCGGCCGTCGTCGGTCACCTCGGGCTCCCATGCGTGGAGCTTGAGCAGCCGCGCCTGCCAGCTGCCGATTGCGACGGCGAGCGCTTCCTCATCGTGGCGCAGATGATCGGCGCGGTCGAGCAGTCCGCCGGTGAAGCCCGGGATATTCATCGGTGGAACCTCGCAACGTCCTTGGTCAGTGCGCCGACCACTTCGGCGCGCAGCGGCCATTTCTCCGCCGGGAAATATTGCACCATCACCGTGCCGCGCACCTTCTTCACCGGATCGACCCAGGCAATCGTGCCCGCCGCGCCGCCCCAGCCATAAGTGCCCTTGGACGGCAGCCCGCCCGGCCCGTCCTCGAGATAGACCGAGCCGCCCGCGCCGAACCCCATTTTCGCCGACATGTTGCCACCGGTGCCGCCGCCGATCCCGGCGAACACCACGCCGGGGGGCATCAGGTTGGACATCGCCAGCGCGACGGTTTCGGGCTTCATCACCTGCACCCCGTCGAGCGTGCCGCCATCCTGCAACATATGCAGGAAGCGATCATAATCGCGCGCCGATGAGACCAGCCCGGCGCCACCATAAGGGAAGCTCGGCGGGGCGAGCCACGCCGAGCCGGCGCCGGCGTCGATCGGGG
>JAFKLV010000452.1 GCA_017304125.1 Sphingomonadales bacterium | reverse complement strand
GCGATAGCGCAGCGGATCGCCGCCGATGATCCAGAAAGCGAGCTGGAACACGCTGGCGGTGCCGATGAAGCCATAAGCGACCGCCTCGGCCCCCGGCGGCGGGGACTGGAGATATTGCGGCAACAGCACCGCAAGCCCGTAGATCGCCGCGCCACGATACCAGAGCGAAACCCATTTCGGTGCCATCGATGTCTCCTCGCCTCCCTGCTCCCCTCCCTTGAACAAGGGAGGGGTCGGGGGTGGGTTGGCCTGCGAGGATACCGGAGCACTCGCCCCATACCAACCCACCCCCAGCCCCTCGCTTGTTCAAGGGAGGGGGGAAAGCGAGGAGGGGAGCAAGGTCAAACTCACCCGGCCACCCGCATGCCGTTCCAGCCGTCCGGCCAGTTCCAGTTCGAGCAGCACGATCTGGACGATCGCCGGCGCATAACCCGATTGCCGGATCAGTTCGTCGACCGCCACCGGCACCGGGCCGAGCAGCGTGACGATCGCGCGTCGCGCGGCATCGTCGGCATCGGCGGGCGGCGGCGGATCGAAACGCATCGCCGGCGCGCGGATCACGCGGGGATCGATCGGGCGAATCTGCTCGAGCACGTCGGCGGCGCTCTGCACCAGCGTGGCGCCGTCGCGGATCAACAGGTTGCAGCCCTGCGCGCGTGGATCGAGCGGGCTGCCGGGGACGGCCATCACCTCGCGCCCCGCCTCATTGGCGAGCCGCGCAGTGATCAGCGAGCCCGATCTGGGCGCCGCCTCGACCACCAATGTCCCCGCGGCGATCCCGGCGATGATGCGGTTGCGATGCGGGAAGTGCCGCGCGCGCGGCTCGGTGCCCGGCGGCATTTCGGCGATCAGCAGCGCCTCGTCGCCGATCCGCTGCTGGAGCGCGTCATTCTCGGGCGGATAGGCCATGTCGATGCCGCCGGCGATCACCGCGATCGTCTGCCGCCCGGCGCCCATATGCGCGGCGGTATCGATCCCGCGCGCCAGCCCCGACACCACCGCCGTACCCGCATCCGCCAGATCGTGCGCGATCTGCCGGGCGAAGCGGCACGCGGCGGCCGAGGCGTTGCGCGCGCCGACGATCGCCACCACCGGCCGGTGCGCCAGCGCGATATCGCCGCGCACGATGATCGCGGGCGGCGCGCTTTCCAGTTCGGCGAGCAGCGGCGGGTAAGCGCTGTCATCGATGAACAAATGACGCGCGCCGAGGTCGGCGACGCGCTGCAACTCGCGCTCGATCGTGCGCGGCTCGGGCGGTCTGGGCGCGGTGCCGCCGCCGCGCCGCGCAAGATCGGGCAGCGCCGCGAGCGCACGCGTCGCGTCGCCGAAACGGGCGATGAGCTGGCGATAGGTGACGGGGCCGATGCCGCGGGTGCGGATCAGCCGCAGCCGATCGCGGTCACGCACTTTTGCGGCCGACGCGCGGCTCGGTGCCGTCGATCAGCCGGCCGATATTCTCGCGATGCTTCCACAAGACGATCAGCGCGAGCGCGATCAGCAGCGGGACGATATCGAACCAGCCGAACGCCGCCGCCGCCACCGGCGCAGCGATCGCCGCCGCCATCCCGGCGAGCGAGGAAATGCGCAACGCCGCGAGCAGCCCGAGCCACACGATCGCATAGACCAGCCCGAGCGGCCAGTGCAGCGCGAGCACGATCCCCATCAGCGTCGCCACGCCCTTGCCGCCGCGGAAGCGGAGCCAGATCGGATAGCAATGCCCGAAAAACGCGCCCGCCGCGGCCAGCGGCGCTTCGCCGGGAAATATATGCGCGACGTGCAGCACCGCGACAAAGCCCTTGGCC
>JAFKLV010000451.1 GCA_017304125.1 Sphingomonadales bacterium | reverse complement strand
GACGACGGGCGCCGCTGGCATGATAACGGCTATCATCACCCGCAGCGCTGGCGCCACGGCCCGCGGTGGCGGCAGGTGTGCCGCTGGCACCACGGGCATTACGGCAAGGTGCGCCGTTGCTATCGCGTGCGGGGCTGATCAACTGGCACCTTGAACCTTCCGCCCGGCTCCGCCATATGGCGCGCGGGAGTCGGGCGGACGTGGTCGTCGCCAACCTGGTCAGATCCTGACGGAAGCAGCCACAACGATTTCGCCACGGGTCGTTCCGGCTCCCACCGCACAGCCAGCGAAAGCGCCGTCCGATGACGCGGCTTCGCGGCGTCGCAGCCCCCTTAAAAAATCTTTCCCGCTGACGAACGCGCTCGCAGCGCCTATCTACCTCAGCGTGACCCAATTCTTCGCCAGCATGCGCCGATGAGCGATTCCCTCGGCCTCGACGAACCGCCCCAGCCGCAGCGCGCCGGTGGCGATGCCTATCGCGTGCTCGCGCGCAAATATCGTCCGCAGACCTTCGCCGCGCTGATCGGGCAGGAGGCGATGGTGCGCACGCTGGAGAATGCGATCCGCCGCGATCGCATCGCGCATGCCTTCCTGCTCACCGGGGTGCGCGGGGTGGGCAAGACCTCCACCGCGCGGCTGATCGCCAAGGCCTTGAATTGCGTCGGCCCCGACGGGCAGGGTGGCCCGACGATCGATCCGTGCGGGCAATGCGAACCGTGCCGCGCGATCGCCGAGGGGCGCCATATCGACGTGATCGAAATGGACGCTGCCAGCCACACCGGCATCGACGATATCCGCGAGATCATCGAGGCATCGCGCTACGCCGCGGTCTCGGCGCGCTACAAGATCTACATCATCGACGAAGTCCATATGCTGTCGAAGGCGGCGTTCAACGGGCTGCTCAAGACGCTGGAGGAGCCGCCGGCGCATGTGAAATTCCTGTTCGCCACGACCGAGGTGAACAAGGTGCCGGTCACCGTGCTGTCGCGCTGCCAGCGGTTCGATTTGCGTCGTATCCCGGCGGACAAGCTCGCCGATCATTTCGCGCGGGTCAGTGCGGAGGAGCAGGTCGAGGTCGAAGCCGAGGCGCTGGCGCTGATCGCGCGCGCGGCGGAAGGCTCGGCGCGCGACGGGCTGTCGATCCTCGATCAGGCGATCGCGCATGCCGATCTCGAAGGCGGCGGGGTGCGCGCGGCGGCGGTGCGCGAGATGCTCGGCCTGTCCGATCGCGGCGCGGTGCGTGATCTGCTCGGGCTGCTGCTCGCCGCGGATGCGCCGGCCGCGCTGGCGGCGCTGCGCCGGCAATATGATCTCGGGGTCGATCCGCAAGCGGTGTTCCGCGCGTTGCTCGAAGCGGTGCATGGCGTGACGCTGGTCAAGGTCGGTGCGCCCGACGATCCCGCACAAGCGGCGGAGGAGCGCGACGCCTATCGCGACTGGTCCGCCAAGCTGTCGTTCGCGATGCTCCACCGGCTGTGGCAATTGTTGCTCAAGGGGCATGACGAGGTGGTCCGCGCCGCGCTGCCGATCGAGGCGGCGGAAATGGCGCTGCTGCGTATCGTCCATGCCTCGACCTTGCCCGATCCGGGCGAACTGGCGCGGCAGATCGCCAATGGCAGCGTGTCGGTGTCTGGCCCCGCGGCTGCGGCGACGCCCGCGCCGGCACAGCGCACCAATGAATTCGCCGCGGTGATGGCCTTGCTCGAGGAGCGGGGGCATCATGCGCTCTATTTCCGGCTGCACAGCAATGCGCGGCTGGTCAGCGCCGCGCCGGGCGAGCTTGCGTTCAGCGGCTCGCGCCCG
>JAFKLV010000450.1 GCA_017304125.1 Sphingomonadales bacterium | reverse complement strand
CGCGCGCGGTGGCGCGGCCGCGGCAGATCGCCATGTATCTGGCGAAGCGCCTCACCACCCGTTCGCTGCCGGAGATCGGCCGCAAGTTCGGTGGTCGCGATCATTCGACGGTGATCCACGCGGTGCGGCGGATCGAGGAATTGCGCGACAGCGACAATGATATCGACGGCGCGGTGCGGTTGCTGATGCGTCAGCTGGAAAGCTGAGACTTTCTTCCGACCCTCACCCCGGCCATGCCCAGGGGTGAGGGACGGCGCCAATGTTTACGCGGCTTGCTGGAATTCCGGGGTGCGGACCGCTTCGCGCGTCACGACCGGGGCGGGGGCGTCCTGACGGACCGTGGCGGTGCGCTTCGCTTCCGGCGCGAGCAGCCGGCTGACCAGCACGATCAGCCCCATCGCGGCATAGGCCGCCACAACGCCCTCGATGCTGAACACCAGCCCGACCGCCAGCGCGATGCGCAGGATGTTCGGGTGAAAGCCGAAATCGTCGCCGAGGCGGCGGCACACGCCGAAGATCTCGGGCTTGGCAGTGGCGTTCGTGGCGTTGGTAGCGGACATTTTACAGGCTCCAATCGGGTGGCGAAGCGGTGCTTCGCGCTAATGCCCGTTGCTTTGCAGGAGCCGTGCCAGATTTTTATCTAATTGAAAATAAACGATTTAATTCGAGAGTGTCACCGGAGAGCGCCGCGCAGATGAGATATCGCGCCAACAGTTGGTGTTTTTCGCCAGCGCTGCGGGTTTCACGATGTCCCCGCTTTCGCGGGGACATCGGATGTCAGGCCACCAGCCCCATCGCTTCCTGCGTGCTGCGCAGCATCGGGGTGGCAAGCGCACGGGCCTTTTCCGCGCCGCTTGCCAGAATCGCGTCGATCGCCCCGCGGTCGCCCAGCAGGCGGAGCATCTCGTCGCGAATCGGGCCGAGCTTGGCGACCGCGAGATCGGCGAGCGCCGGCTTGAACTGGCCGAAGCCCTTGCCGGCGAATTCCGCCACCACATCCTCGGGCGTGCGATCGGCCAAAGCGGCGAAGATCGTGACGAGATTGCGCGCCTCGGCGCGGCCGTCGAGTGCGTCCCACGAATCGGGCAAGGGCTCGGGATCGGTCTTCGCCTTGCGGAACTTGTCGGCGATCGTCTCGTCCGAATCGATCAGCTTGATCAGCGATTGCTCGGACGGGTTGGACTTGGACATTTTCGCCGAGGCGTCGCGCAGGCTCATGATGCGCGGCGCTTCCTTGCTCACCAGCGGCTCGGGCAGGGTGAACAGCTCGCGATCGTAATCGAGGTTGAACTTGGTCGCGATGTCGCGCGCCAGCTCCAGATGCTGCTTCTGATCCTCGCCGACCGGCACGTGGGTGGCATTGTAGAGCAGCACGTCCGCCGCCATCAGCACCGGATAATCGTACAGCCCGACCGACGCACCCTCGCGGTTCTTGCCCGCTTTGTCCTTGAACTGCGTCATGCGGTTGAGCCAGCCGACCCGCGCGACATTGTTGAGCAGCCACGCCAGCTCGCTATGCGCCGGCACGCGGGTCTGGTTGAACAGGATCGATCGCGCGGGGTCGATCCCGGCGGCGACCAGGGTCGCGGTCATCTCGATCGTATTGGCGTGGAGATTGGCCGGGGCGATCCATTCGGTCAGCCCGTGGAGATCGGCGATGAAATACATCGTCTCGCCCCCGGCGGCCTGCACCTCGTCCTGCATCGCCACCCACTGCTTCACCGCGCCAAGATAATTGCCGAGGTGGAGATTGCCGGTGGGCTTGATGCCGGAAACGACGCGCATGTTCTTCCCTTGCTGAGAATTATCG
>JAFKLV010000380.1 GCA_017304125.1 Sphingomonadales bacterium | reverse complement strand
TTGAGGCACCCGAGCCGCGGCGCATCGAGGACGGCGCGTGGCAGGATCAGCCCATAAGCCGCAACCACCGCGACATCCGCATCGAGCGCGGCGAATGCCGCCTGTTCCTCGGGCGATTTCAGGCTGACCGGGGTGCGCACCGCAATGCCGCGCTCTTCCGCGCGTTTCTGCACCGGGGAGGGGACGAGTTCGCGCCCGCGTCGCCCGCCGGGGCGCGGCGGCTGGCTGTAAGCGGCGGCGATCGTGTGCCCTGCATCGGCCAGCGCGTCGAGCGTCGGCACGGCAAAGGCCGGCGTTCCCATGAAAATGATCCGCATGCCGCGTTCTCGACACGCTGGCGGCGCGCGACGCAACCCCCTATCTGTTCCGCTTATGGCATCGCAGGAGATCGAGGCGCTGACGAGCGCGCTGTCGCGGTTACCCGGATTGGGGCCGCGTTCGGCGCGTCGTGCGGTGCTGCACCTTGTCAAGAAACGCGAGACGGCGCTCGTCCCGCTGCTTGCCGCGCTGGCGGAGGTAGAGGCGCGGCTGTCGACCTGCTCGCTATGCGGCAATGTCGACACCAGCGATCCGTGCGCGGTGTGTGCCGATCCGCGCCGCGATGCGCGATCGTTGTGCGTGGTCGAGGAGGTTGCCGATCTGTGGGCGCTGGAGCGGTCGCGGCTGTTTCCGGGGCGCTTCCATGTGCTCGGCGGGCGGCTTTCGGCGCTCGAAGGGGTGCGGCCCGAGGATCTGGCGATCGAGTCGCTGGTCCGCCGGATCGAGGCCGGCGGGATCGACGAAGTGGTGCTGGCGATGAACGCCACGCTGGAGGGGCAGACCACCGCGCATTATCTCGCCGAGCGGATCGAGCGCTTCCCGGTGCGCGTGACGCAGCTCGCCCACGGCCTCCCGGTGGGCGGCGAACTCGACTATCTCGACGAGGGAACGTTGGCGCAGGCGCTGCGCGCGCGGCGCCCGGTCGCTTGACGCATGGCGCCCGCGCTCCTAGCTCAGCGCCATGACTGTGTTATCGATCGTTGAAGTTCCTGATCCCCGTCTCCGCCTCGTCTGCGAGCCCATCGCGGCGGTCGATGACGAGGTGCGCACGCTGATCGCCGACATGTTCGAGACGATGTACGCCGCGCGCGGCATCGGGCTGGCGGCGAGCCAGGTCGGGGTGATCCGCCGCGTGATGGTGGTCGACCTGCAGGAACGCGAGACCGAGGAAGAAGACGCCAAGCCCGAGGCGCGGCGCGATCCGCATGCTTTCGTCAACCCGGAGATCGTCTGGGCGAGCGACGAAATGTCGGCCTATAACGAGGGCTGCCTCTCGATCCCCGAGCAATATGCCGAGGTCGAGCGCCCCGCGCGTTGCCGCGTGAAGTGGCTCGACGAGAAGGGCCAGCCGCACGAGGAGGAATTCCACGGGCTGATGGCGACCTGCGTCCAGCATGAGATCGACCATCTCAATGGCGTGCTGTTCATCGATCACATCTCGCGCCTGAAGCGCCAGATGCTGCTCAAGAAGCTCGACAAGGCGCGCAAGGCCGCCGCCTGAGGCCTCCGGTGACAGGCCGGAGTCTCGATTTGCGTAATTTTCGCGCCGGACACTCACTTGAGCCGGGCGGCATGCTCGCCTAAGTCGCGGGCATGACATCGACCAACGATATCCGCCGCGGCTTCCTCGATTACTTCGGCAGCAACGGGCACCAGATCGTGCCCTCCGCGCCGCTCGTGCCGCAGAACGACCCGACGCTGATGTTCGTCAACGCCGGGATGGTGCCGTTCAAGAACGTGTTCACCGGGCTGGAATCGCGGCCTTATGTCACCGCGACCTCATCGCAGAAATGCGTCCGCGCCGGCGGCAAGCATAACGATCTGGATAATGTCGGCTATACCGCGCGACATCATACCTTCTTCGAAATGCTGGGGAATTTTTCCTTCGGCGATTATTTCAAGGAACAGGCGATCACCCACGCCTGGACCTTGCTGACCCGCGATTTCGGGCTGACGGCCGATCGCCTGATGGTCACCGTCTATCACACCGACGATCAGGCGTTCGATCTGTGGAAGAAGATCGCCGGGCTGCCTGACAACCGCATCGTGCGGATCGCGACCAAGGACAATTTCTGGTCGATGGGCTCGGATGGTCCGTGCGGCCCGTGTTCGGAGATTTTCTACGACCACGGCGATCATATCCCCGGCGGCCCCCCGGGATCGCCCGATGAGGACGGCGATCGCTTCGTCGAAATCTGGAACCTCGTCTTCATGCAATATATGCAGGAAGCCGATCAGATCATTGGCGATTTGCCGCGGCAGTCGATCGATACCGGCATGGGGCTGGAGCGGATCGCCGCCGTCATGCAGGGCGTCCACGACAATTATGATACCGACACGTTCAAGGCGCTGATCGCGGCCTCGGGCGCGCTGACGCATACGCCGACCGACGGCGACATGAAGGCGAGCCACCGCGTGATCGCCGATCATTTGCGCTGCTCGGGTTTCCTCGTGGCGGACGGCGTGCTGCCGGCGAACGAGGGGCGCGGCTATGTGCTGCGCCGCATCATGCGCCGCGCGATGCGGCATGCGCATCTGCTCGGCGCGAAGGAGCCGTTGATGCACCGGCTGGTGCCGGCGCTGGTGGCGGAAATGGGCGCGGCCTATCCCGAACTGGTCCGCGCGCAGCCGCTGATCGAGGCGACGCTGGCGCAGGAGGAAACCCGCTTCCGCCAGACGCTCGACAAGGGCTTGAAGTTGCTCGACGAAGCCACCGTCGGGATGAAGGCCGGCGACGTGCTGCCGGGCGAGACCGCGTTCCGGCTCTACGACACTTATGGCTTCCCCTACGATCTGACCGAGGATGCGCTGCGCGCGCAGGACCTGCTGGTCGACCGCGCCGGCTTCGATTCGGCGATGGCCGAGCAGAAGCGCGCCGCGCGTGCCGCGTGGAAAGGCTCGGGCGCCAAGGCGTCGGACGAATTGTGGTTCGATCTCGCCGAGGAACTCGGCGCGACCGAATTCACCGGTTACGCCAATGAGACGGGCGAGGGCGTCGTGCTCGCTTTGGTCAAGGATGGCGCGCGGGTCGATCGTGCAGGCGCGGGCGATGCGGTGGAGATCATCGTCAACCAGACGCCTTTCTACGGCGAGAGCGGCGGTCAGGTCGGCGACAGCGGCGCGATCAGCGGCGAGCACGGCTTTGCCGCGACCGTCTCGGATACGTCGAAGCCGCTCGGCAAATTGTTCGTCCATCACGCGACGGTCGATGCCGGCGAGGTGAAGGTCGGTGATCCGGTCAAACTGGCGATCGATGTGACGCGGCGCGATGCGATTCGCGCGAATCACTCGGCGACTCACCTGCTGCACGAGGCGCTGCGCCAGCGGCTCGGCACGCATGTCGCGCAAAAGGGCTCGCTGGTCGCGCCCGATCGCTTGCGCTTCGACGTCTCGCACCCGGTGGCGATGACCGCGCCGGAACTGGCCGACGCGGAAGCCACGGTCAATGCGATGATCCGCCAGAACGGCCCGGTCACCACCCGGCTGATGACTCCCGACGACGCGATCGCTGCCGGCGCAATGGCGCTGTTCGGCGAGAAATATGGCGACGAGGTGCGCGTCGTGTCGATGGGCGCGGAGGATGGCGACAAGGTCTATTCGCTCGAATTGTGCGGCGGCACCCACGTCAAGGCGCTGGGCGATATCGGGCTGTTCAAGGTGGTGAGCGAGGGCGCGGTCTCCTCCGGCGTGCGGCGCATCGAGGCGCTGACCGGTGAGGCGGCGCGGACCTGGTTCGCGCAGCGCGACGAGAAATTGCGCGAGGCGGCGACCGCACTCAAGACCACCCCGGACGAGGTGCCCGCGCGTGTCGTGTCGCTGCTCGAGGAGCGCAAGCGGCTCGAACGCGAACTGGCCGAGGCGAAGAAGGCGCTGGCGCTGGGCGGCGGCGGGGCGGCCGCACCGGCGGCGACCGAACAGGCCGGCGGCGTGGCGTTCGTCGGGCAGGTGCTCGATGGCTTCGAGGCCAAGGGGCTGCGCGGCGCGGTCGATGAGGCCAAGCAGCGCATCGGCTCGGGCGTCGCGGTGCTGGTGGCGATCAACGACGGGCGCGCTTCGGTCGCGGTCGGCGTTACCGACGATCTCGTCGCCTCGGTGAGCGCGGTCGATCTGGTCAAGCGCGCGGTGGCGGTGCTCGGCGGTCAGGGCGGCGGCGGCCGGCCCGATATGGCGCAGGGCGGTGGCCCCGATGCCGCCAAGGCGGCCGACGCGCTCGCCGCAGTGCGCGCGGCGCTGGAGGAGATGCGCGCCGCGGCGTGATCGTTTCGCTAACGGCCGCCCCGGCAATCGGGGCGGCCGAATGCGCTATTACGGCTTGGGCGTGCCGCCCATTGCGGCGGCGAGTTGCGCGTCGGTCAGACCGATCGTCACACCCTTCGCGCCGGGGCCGAAGCCGGTGACCGGCAGCCGCACATCGCCCTTCGGCGTGGTGAGCGTCACGAACTGCGAATCGACCGCCTTGATCGTGCCGAGTTCATTGCCGCCGGTGCCATAGACGGTCGCGCCGGGCACCATCTTCGCCTTGAAATCTTCGGCAGATGCCTGCGCCTGCTGGCCGGCAGCGGCCTCAAGCTCGGCCTTGGTCAATCCCAGCGTCGGGCCCTTGGGGCTCGAGCCGAACGAGCTGAGCGCGATCCCGGCCTTCACCGAACCGGTGTCGACCACTGCATTGGTGCCGTCGGTCGAGGCAATCGTGCCGACCACGCCACCCTGTGCGTCATAAACCGTGGCGCCGGTCTTCACCGCGGTGGATGCGGCGGCGGCGGGAGCAGAAGCAGGAGCAGTGGTCTGCGCGAATGCCGGGGCGGCAATCATCGCACCCGCAACGAGCAGATAGGCTTTATTGAACATGTTTACTCCTCGGATGATTCCAGAAAGAAACCACCCTGCCGGGGCAGGGTTCCGCAAGCATCGTGCGGCGGAACGAACCGGGCAATCGGTAAAGCGGCGGTTGATCGGGGCGAATCCCCGCCTACTTGTGCTGTTCCTCGACTAAGCGGAATCATCATGATGAGCGATCTCAGCGTCTTTCCGATCACCCAACGTTGGCCGGCCAGTTATCCCGATCGAATCCAGCTTTATTCGCTGCCGACGCCGAACGGCGTGAAAGCATCGATCATGCTGGAGGAAACCGGGCTGGCGTATGAGCCGCACCTCGTCGATTTCGCCAAGAACGATCAGAAAAGCCCTGAATTTCTGTCGCTTAATCCCAATGGCAAGATACCGGCGATGATCGATCCGAACGGGCCGGGCGGGCAGCCGCTGGCATTGTTCGAAAGCGGTGCGATCCTGCTTTATCTGGCCGACAAGACCGGTCGTTTCATCCCCGCCGATCCCGCCGGGCGCTGGCAGGCGGTGGAGTGGCTGATGTTCCAGATGGGGGGGATCGGCCCGATGTTCGGCCAGCTCGGTTTCTTCAACAAATTCGCCGGCCGCGAGTGGGAGGATAAGCGCCCGCTGCAGCGTTATGTCGATGAGGCGAAGCGACTGCTGGACGTGATGGACCGTGCGCTGGCCGGGCGGAGCTGGTTTGTCGGGGACGAATATTCGATCGCCGATATCTCGATGATCGGCTGGGTGCGCAATCTCATCACCTTTTACGAGGCGCGCGAGCTGGTCGAGTTCGATCGCTACGGCAATGTCGCCGCGTGGCTGGAACGCGGGCTCGCGCGTCCCGCGGTGCAGCGCGGGCTGACGATTCCCGCACGGGGGTGACGCCCTTCTTCTCCCCTCCCCGCAAGGGAGGGGGAAAAGGTTCAGCGGACGGTGCGCAGCGGCGCGTGAAGCGGGGTGACGTCGAACTTCACCCCCTCCAGCCGCACGGCGCGGCCGCGCGTGCATGAGGGAGCGGCGATCAACCGCATCCAGCGGTGCGGTGCGCCGTTCGCCGGAGCGATCGCCACATCGAGCGTGAAGCCGCGGCGGTTGCTGATCGCATGCGCGCGCAATTGCTCCATCGCGGCGCGCGATTCGCCGATATAGCAATCGACCGCGCTGCGCCGGGTGAGCTGGGTCTCCGGCTCGAAACCGAACAGGTCGTAGACGCCGCGCTCCCAGGTCATCCGGCCGGTGATCAGATCGAACGCCCAGCGCCCGCCGATCGCCCCCGTCTCCTGTGGCCAGGAGGCAAGCCGCGCATCGCGTTCGGCGAGCGACCAGCTGAACTCCAGCGGCAGGGAATCGGGGGGAAGCATCATCGCGCCTGTTGCATCCCTCCCGTTAACATGGCGTGACCATGTTCCCCTATCGTTCCGGTGCTGCTAAAGACCATGACATGGCCCGCCTCCAGAAACGTTATGTCTGCCAATCGTGCGGATCGGTCTCGTCGCGCTGGCAGGGGCAATGCGTCGATTGTTCGGAATGGAACACGCTGGTCGAGGAGACTCCGGCGGTCGTCACGCCGTTTCAGGCCAAGCATAATCTGCAGGGCGGCGGGCGGGCGATCACGCTTGTCGGGCTGGATGCCGAGGTCGCCTTGCCCGAGCGGCTGGCGAGCGGGATCGCCGAGCTCGATCGCGCGTTGGGCGGCGGCTTCGTCGAGGCGTCGGCGACGCTGATCGGCGGCGATCCGGGGATCGGCAAATCGACGCTGTTGCTGCAAGCGGCGGCGAAACTGGCGCTGACCGGTGCGGATGTCGCTTATGTCTCGGGCGAGGAAGCGGCCGATCAGGTGCGGTTGCGCGCGCAGCGGCTCGGGCTGGGGATGGCGCCGGTGCAGCTCGCCTCGGCCACCTCGGTGCGCGATATCCTCACCACTTTGGGGCAGGGGCGGCCGCCGGCGCTGCTGATCATCGATTCGATCCAGACGATGCATTCCGATCTGATCGAGGGCGCGCCGGGCACGGTGAGCCAGGTCCGTGCCTCCGCGCAGGAACTGATCCGCTTCGCCAAGGAGCGCGGCACCGCTGTGGTGCTGGTCGGCCATGTCACCAAGGACGGCACGATCGCCGGCCCGCGCGTGCTCGAGCATATGGTCGATACCGTGCTGTCGTTCGAGGGCGAGCGCAGCCACCAATATCGCATCCTGCGCGCGATCAAGAACCGCTTCGGCGGCACCGACGAGATCGGCGTCTTCTCGATGCAGGCGGAGGGGCTGGCGGAAATCTCCAACCCTTCCGCGCTGTTCCTGACGCAGCGCGAGGAGGGGGTGACCGGGACCACCGTGTTCCCTGCGCTGGAAGGGACGCGGCCGGTGCTGATCGAGATCCAGGCGCTCGTCGTGCGGCTGGCGAGCGGGGCGACCCCGCGCCGCGCGGTGGTCGGCTGGGATTCGGGGCGGCTGGCGATGATCCTCGCGGTGCTCGAGGCGCGCTGCGGGCTGAGCTTCTCCTCGGCGGAAGTCTATCTCAACATCGCGGGCGGCTATCGCGTGCAGGATCCAGCGGCGGATCTCGCGGTCGCGGCGGCTTTGGTCTCGGCGCTCAGCGAGCGGCCGGTGCCGGCCGATGCGGTGGCGTTCGGCGAAATCGCGCTGTCGGGCGAGCTACGCCCGGTCGCGCATGCCGCGCTCCGGCTCAAGGAAGCGGGCAAGCTCGGTTTCGAGCGCGCTTTGCTGCCCTCGGCGCTCGCCGCGGAGCGCAGCGAACTCAGGCTCGCCGGGTTTCGCACGCTCGGCCAATTCGTTGACCATATGTTAGAGCGCAAACCCACCTAGGACAGCGCCGTGATCGCCCGGAGAGGCCCGCCGGCAAGGAGCGCTGCGCAGTCGCGTAGCTGAAGCTACGCGCAAGCAAGCGACGCCGTCCGGCGGGCCTCTCCGGGCGACCCCTGCGGGGCGGGCGTCTTTTGGCGCCATGCGGCGTCGCGCGTCGGTCACGATGCAAATGCATCGCTCTCTCCTTGCTCCTGGCCTGGCGCCAAAATCCGCTCCGTCACGGCGTTGTCCTAGGTGGGTTTGCGCTCTAAGGCGCGGGTAGCGCGTTTTCGGCCCAGCAACCCCTATCAAGCGGACCGCAATGAACCTCAACGGAATCGATATCATGGTCCTGCTGGTGGTGGGGGGAAGCGCCCTGCTGGGGATCAAGCGCGGTTTCGTCACCGAGGTGCTGGCGCTGTTCGCCTGGGTGGCGATGATCTTCGCGCTCAAGATGTTCCATCTGCCGATGTCGAAGATCCTTACCGGCGCGATCGGTACGCCCTCTGGCGCCGCGGTGCTGGCGTTCGCGGTGATTGCGGGCATCACCTATTTCCTCGGGCGGCTGGTGGCGAATGCGATCGGCACGCGGGTGCGCACCTCGGTGATCGGCCCGGTCGATCGCGCGCTCGGTTTTGGTTTCGGCGCGCTCAAGGGGCTGATCCTGTCCAGCCTCGTCTTCCTCCTGTTCGTGCTGGTGCTCGATACGATCGACGGCGGCCCGAAGATGCGCCCGGCGTGGCTGATGCAGGCGCGCAGCTATCCTTTGCTCAACGCGACGAGCGCGAGCATCGCCGATTTCGTCGATCGCCGCCGCCGCGGGCAGGCGGTGTTCGGATCGCATTTCTCCGCGCCCGACAACGGCAGCAGCAGCAATAGCAGCAGCGACGCGACGTCATGACGGCCCCGCTCTACAATGAACATATCCTGCGGCTGACGACCGAAGTCCCCGATCGCCGGCTGGCCGCGCCGATGGCGACGAGCGAGAAGCGCTCGCCGGTGTGCGGCAGCCGGGTGACGGTGGACATCAACCTCGCCGCCGACGGGCGGGTGAGCGAGATCGGGATGCTGGCGCGCGCCTGCGCTTTGGGGCAGGCTTCGGCGGCGTTGCTGGCGGCGCATGTCGTCGCGCGCTCGCCGGACGAACTGGCCAGTGCGCGCGATGCGCTTGCCGCGTGGCTCGCGGGGGAGGGGACGATGCCCGACTGGCCCGGAATTGACGTATTCGCACCGGCGCTGGCGCATCCGGCACGCCACCCGTCGATCCGCCTCGCCTTCGAGGCGGCGGCCGAAGCGGCAGCCGATGCGCGGAGGGCGTTGACCGATGCATGATGCCGGCGCCGCCTCGTCGCTGTTGCGCGACGGTTTCATCCTGCTCGGCGCGGGGCTTGCCTTCGTGCTGTTGTTCCGCCGGCTCAGGCTGGGTGCGACGCTGGGCTATCTCGTCGCGGGCGCGGTGGTCGGGCCGCAATTGTTCGGGCTGGTCGGCGATGCCGATAGCAAGATGGGGGTGGCCGAACTCGGCATCACCCTGCTGCTGTTCGTCGTCGGGCTGGAGCTGAGCCCGGCGCGGCTGTGGCGGCTGAAGCAGGATATCTTCGGGCTCGGCCTGATTCAGGTCACCGTCTGTGGCCTCGCCATTTCCGGGATCATCTGGGGGTTCGCGGGCTTCTCGCTGCAGGCCGCGTTTGCGCTCGGGCTGCCGCTGGCGCTGTCGTCGACCGCGCAGGTGCTGCCGCTGCTGCAATCGGCCGGGCGGCTGCGCACGCCGTTTGGCGAGCGCGCCTTCTCGATCCTGCTGTTCCAGGATCTGTCGATCATCCCGATGATCACGATCATCGCCGCGATGAGCCGCAACCCGGCCGATATGGCGGGTCCGCCGGGGTGGCTGCTGGTGATCTACACGATCGCGGCGATCGTCGGGCTGATCGCGGCGGGGCGCTTCGTGCTGCGCCCGCTGTTCCGCGGGATCGGCAATATGGGCGAGCGCGAGATGTTCGTCTTCGCCGCGCTGTTTACCGTCATCGCCAGCGCGGCGCTGATGGAGGCGCTGGGGCTGTCCACCGCGCTGGGCGCGTTCGTCGCCGGGGTGATGCTGGCCGACAGCCCGTATCGCCACGAACTGGAGGCGGATGTCGAGCCGTTCCGCTCGATCCTGCTCGGCCTGTTCTTCCTGACGATCGGGATGACGCTCAATCTCCATGCGATCGCCGAGCGCCCGCTGTTCGTCGCGGTGATGGCACTGGCGCTGATCGCCACCAAAACCTCGATCATCGTGCTGATCGGGCTGGTCTTCCGCATGAACTGGCGATCGGCGTTGGGGCTTGGCGTGCTGCTCAGCCAGGGCGGCGAATTCGGCTTCGTGCTGTTCGCGCAGGCGAGCAATGCGCAGCTCATCGCGCCTGAGGCCGCTTCGCTGTTCGGCGCGATCGTCACCTTGTCGATGGCGACCACGCCGTTCCTGATGATCGCCACGCGGCGGCTGCGCGAACAGCCGATGACCGTCGAGCAGGAACGCGAAGGGCCGCAGCCCGACGGCGCCAATGCGCTGATCGTCGGCTATGGCCGCTTCGGGCAGACGGTGGGGCAGATCCTGCTGGCGAGCGACATTCCGGTCACGCTGATCGATACCGATATCGAGATGATCGACATCGCCGGCGAATTCGGCGCCAAGGTCTATTATGGCGACGGCACGCGGATCGACGTGCTGCGCCAGGCCGGTGCGGCGGAGGCCGAGCTGATCATGTTCTGCATCGACGGCGATCAGATCACCCCCGATATCATGGAGGGCGTGCACGAGGCCTTCCCCAATGCCGCGATCTACGTCCGCGCTTACGATCGCCGCGCTCTGGTCAAGCTCAAGAACGGGCCGGCGGCGTTCGTGGTGCGCGAGGTGCTTGAATCCGCAGTGAGGATGGCGCGGCTGGCGCTCGACGGGCTCGGCGTCGACAAGGCCGAGATCGATCGCGCCGAAGGCATGTATCGCGCACGCGACAAGGAACGGCTGCGCATCCAGATCGAGGCCGGCGACATTCGCGCGGCGCGCGCGCAAACCGCGCAGCAAGTGCCGTGGGGAGACGGATAAGGATGAATCTGCTGGTTCTTTTCGCGGCCCTGTCCGGCGCGCTGGCGGTGGCGGCGGGCGCTTTCGGCGCGCATGGCGCGAGCGGCGCGGCGGCCGAGTGGCTCAAGACCGGGGCGCATTATCAACTGATCCACGCGGTCGCCGCGCTGGTCGCGCTGCGCTTCGACGCGCGCGGGCCGGCGTGGCTGTTCGTCGCGGGGGGCGGGCTGTTCGCGCTGACGCTCTATCTGATGGCGCTGGGCGCGCCGCGCTGGCTGGGGGCGGTGACGCCGATCGGCGGGGCACTGCTGATCGCCGGGTGGCTGTGGTTCGCGTGGAGTGCGGCGCGGGGGTAGGGGCGGTTCTTGTTTGCGCCATCCCTGAACGAGACTGGTGCAAATCTATTCGGCGGCATGTATAATTTCGCGATGAATAGCCGTGTTGCGCTTGTCACCCTGCTGCTGATACTTCATTCGGCGCCCGCAGTTGCTTGCTCATGGCCGCCGGATATTTCGTTACCGGCAACCAACGAGGAATTTTCTCGCGCTGTCTATGCTAAAATCGATCGAAGCGATGTTGTCGTCGATGCGATCGTGTCTCGTAGTGAGGATGGCACCGTCTTTCTCAAGCCGATCAAAGTGTGGAAAGGTGAACGGCAGCGGAAATATATGATTGGTAACGATGGCTGCGGCGTATTTTTGCCGGTCGCCGGCGGAAAGGTCCGTGTCCTGCTTTACAAGATGGATAGTGACGGATGGGTCGTTGCTGAACCTGTCGTTGGTGGCAAATCTGTTACTTTAAATTTTGATTCGGTGCTTGATAGCCGCCTCGGAGATATCCGATCCGGCGATTTTCAATCCGTCGGTCCACTAATGCCACCACCGCCCAAAGCGATGAAGAGAAAGTAAGGCAGCAAAGGTTGACTGTTCTCAGGCCGCCCGACCGTCGGCCAGTGGCTCTTTGACGTACTTCTCTCAAAAACCCCCACCGCCGCCAGATCGACATTGCGGTCGAGATACGTCTGCCCGATCCCCGCGCGCGACAAGAGCGATGACCCACCGTGTCGAAGATCCCTTGTTGCGATGCGGCAACAGCTTCAATTCAAAGCAATTATTAAATTAACTCAACGTTACAGTTTTGTTGCGACAGCGCCGCGCCGCCGCTTAAACGCGGGAAGAAACGGCTCGCAATATACTGATCTCAGGGAGTTAATGATGAAGAAGCTTGTTCTCGCCGCAACGGTTGCAATGCTCGGTGCGACGCCGGCATTTGCCCAGTCGGGCGAGTTGGTCGGTGGCCCGCGTATCGAGGCGGTTGTCGGCTGGGATCGCACGGTCCTGCATGTCGACGGCGTCGGCAGCTCGGGCAAGAGTGGCGTCACTTATGGCGGCGAGATCGGTTATGATTTCCCGCTGTCGGATTATATCATCGTCGGTCCCTATGCCGGCATCGACGGCGCCAGCACGAAGGAGTGCATCTCCGGCGGCACCACCACGGCCTGCCTCAAGGCCGGGCGCAACATCACGGTCGGCGCGCGTCTCGGCACCAACATCGCCAAGCGCACCGCCTTCTACGTCAAGGGCGGCTATTCGAACGGCCGCATGACCGGGACGATCACCGATACCGCGGTGCCCGCGAACAACGTCAACGGCCATGACAATATGGACGGGTTCCACATCGGCACCGGCGTCCAGCTCGGCCTGCGCGATCGGATCTATACGAAGATCGAGTATAACTACACGCGCTACAGCAGCTTCGAGGTGTTCGGCGACGAATCCCGTTTCGACCGTCACCGTGTGGTGGTCGGGGTGGGCATCGGCTTCTGATCCTGACGGGGCGGCATGAAAATGCCGCCCTTTTTCTGCGTCGTCATCCCAGCGCAGGCCGGGATCTCAGGTCGCAGGCGCCGCCCGTGCCGCGCGAGACTTGAAGTGAAGCGAAGAACTGGGGCGACGGGAGTGGCGCCGGAGTATCGGGTTATAAGTAGAAAGCATGGAACCCGACATTTGTGCGCTCGAACCACGAATCATAATATCAGCGTGTAAGGTAATTTTCTCTCGTGCAAGCGTTGATGCTTTTAATGACCGCCGCTCCGGCTAGTTTTGGATCGGTCCCGGGAGCATAGTCCGGCATATCTTCTAATAGTACAGGCCGGCAGTAGCGTATTGCATCAGGTGCCTTGAACCGGAAAAATTTCGGCGGATTGTCACCAGCCGACCAAATCGCTCTCGTCTCCCCCTGGTGGCTATATCGCTCTTCCTTTATGAAGCACTCCATAACATCTTCGGATAAATCTATCTCTCTCGATCTATACTCGATATCTCGAACATGTTGAAAAATAACTTTTTCAGCGAGATTGCTTCTTTCAAACGCTTTGCTCAATTCAGAAAAAAACGGAAATGGTCGCTCGATGTAAATACACGCATCGTACGTATTTTTGAAGTTTGTGCATAGATTTCGATGTAGGAATCGTGAAACACAAAATATAGCGTAGTTATATTCTAAGTTGGTTACGCGTATGAAATTTCCATCGCATCCCGGTCCAAAGAATGATTCAAGATGCGGAGATATTTCTTTGCCTTGATCCCATATTTTCTGAACCGCCTCATCGGTAACGGTGCAGTAACTTACCCCTTCTTCATCGTCACCAATTTCAACTCCGTGAGTTGAAACATCGTAAGCCCGGAGGGTGTCGATCTGGATGGAGCCATCGCGGAAAAAGTTCTCGATATGCTCTCGCTCGCCATAATGGACGTAATGGAATGGGACGCGCATGAATGATCCGGGACGTTGTTCCATTCCAAAGTTCCTATCACGTCGCTCGCAGCGAAATGCCGGAGTACAGGATCAATGCTTGAGGAGTGCTTCTAAAAACGCCTCTACCGCCGCCAGATCGACGTCGCGGTCGAGATAGGTCTGCCCGATCCCGCGCGCGAGCAGGAAGGGGATGCGGCCGGCGCTGGCCTTTTTATCGTGGCGCATATGCTCGACCAGCCGCGCCGCCGGGGCCGTGATCCCCGCCGCGGCCAGTCCGTCGGGCAGCCCATTGGCCCGCCAGTGCGCCGCGACCCGCGCTGCATCGGCCGCGTCGCACAGCCCCTGCGCCGCGGAAAAGCCGAACGCCAGCGCGCACCCTGCCGCGACCGCTTCGCCGTGCAACAGCCGGTCGGAGAAGCCGGCCTCGGCTTCGAGCGCATGGCCGAAGGTATGACCGAGATTGAGCAAGGCGCGCCGCCCCGACGTCTCGAACTCGTCGTCGCCGACGATCCGCGCCTTGGCGGCGACCGAATAAGCGATCGCATGAGTCCGCGCCGCGGCGTCGCCGGCGAGCAATTTCGCGCCATTCGCCTCGCACCAGGCGAAGAAATCCGCGTCGTCGATCAGCCCGTATTTCACCACCTCGGCATAGCCGGCGCGAAGCTGGCGCGGGGGCAGGGTATCGAGCACATCGGGATCGATCAGCACCATTTTGGGCTGGTGGAACGCGCCGATCAGATTCTTGCCGGCGCGCGCGTTGATCCCGGTCTTGCCGCCGACCGACGAATCGACCTGCGCCAGCAAGGTCGTCGGCACCTGGACGAAGCCGCAGCCGCGCTTGAGGATCGCGGTGGCGAAGCCGACCAGATCGCCGATCACCCCGCCGCCCAGCGCCACGACATGATCGCCGCGCTCGACGCCCAGATCGAGCAGCCGGTCGGTCAGTGCCTCCAGCGTCGCCCAGCTTTTCGACCCTTCGCCCGCCGGCAGCACGATCGGCTCGCTCGCCACCCCGACGGCATCGAGCGCGCCGCGTAGCGTGGCGAGATGGGGCGCGACATTGGCGTCGGCGACGATCACCAGCGGCCGCCCGCGCGCGAGCGGTGCGAGATGCTCGCCCGCGCGGCCGAGCAGGCCGGATTCGATGATCACCGGATAGCTGCGCGTCCCCAGCTCGACCTTCACCACGCTCACTTGCCGATCGCCTCCAAAATCGCCTTCACCGTCATATCGTGCGGCACGTTGTTGCTCGGCACGCGAATCGGCGCCTGCGCGTAGAGCGGGTTGCGCACCGCGGCCAGCTCGCGGAGCACCTTCGCCGGGTCCTTGCCGACCAGCAACGGGCGGTGGCCGCGTTTGCGCACCCGCTCGACCAGCACCTCGATCGAGGCATCGAGCCAGATCGCCAGCGCCTCGGCGAGAATCAGCGTGCGCGTCTCCTCGTTGACGAAGGCGCCGCCGCCGGTGGCGATCACCTTGGGCGATCCGTCCATCAGCCGCGCGATCACCCGCCGCTCGCCGTCGCGAAAATATTGCTCGCCATAAGTCGCGAAAATCTCGGCGACGGTCATGCCGGCCGCCTGCTCGATTGCGGTATCGGCATCGACGAAGGGCACGCCGAGCCGCCCTGCCAGCCGCCGCCCGACGGTCGATTTGCCCGCGCCCATCAGCCCGATCAGCACGATCGGCTGACCAGTCCAGGCAGGAGAAGCGGGCGCGGGGCTTTGCAACATCGTCAGCCGGGCTATACAGCGCAGCGACGCTGAGGCCATAAACTTTGCGTATCAGGGGATATGGCTCTGGGCTTGCGTCGGACAGGATAGGTGTGATGTCGCGTTTGATCGTCTCGCTGGTGGTGCTGCTGGTGATCGTCGTCGGTGGGCTGTTTTTCTTTGCAGGCCGCGCGACTGAAAAGCCGGTGACGCGGATCGAAAAGGCGGTCGAGCTTGGCAATCTCGCGAGCTAAGGTTGCGGCGGCGGCGCTGGTCGCCGCCTCGCTGGCCGCGGCCGCGGTCGCCCAGAGCAACAAAAACCCCGAATCCCTGCTGCCGCCCGGCTTCGACGAGCCGACGCCGCCGCCGGCCGCCGCGCAGGGCAAGCCCGCTGCGGCGCCCTCGGCTGCGCCGGCCGCCTCGTCGCAACAGCAGCCGTTGCCCGGGCTCACGCTCGGCAACAGCAGCGAGCCCGCGCCGACGCCGAGCGCCACCCCGACCCCGGATGCGGCGACGCTGGCGCAATATGAGATGCCGGCGTTCGCGCGCCGCTCGCTGTCGCTGGTCGGCCCGACCGGCTCGACCGAGGGCGGGCTCGCGCCCGATGCCTGGGGCAATGCCGACGGGCGCTATCTCGAAATCCTGATGCGCCGGTTGTCGGCGCCGTTGCCGTCGCGCTGGCTGTCGATCGCGCTGCGCCGTGCATTGCTGTCCGAAGTCCATACGCCTTACGGGCTGAACGGCGCTGACTTCGCCGCCGAGCGCGCGTGGCTGCTGCTGCGGATGGGCGAATCGGTCTCGGCGCGCGCGCTGGTCCAGTCGGTCGACATCGGCAACGTCACCCCCAAATTGCGCGACGTGTGGATGAATGCGGCGCTGGCCAGCGCCGATCCCGGCGCGCTCTGCCCGCTGACCGACGCGGCGCTGCGCAACGACAATCAGCCCGGCTGGGTGCTGGCGCAGGCGATGTGCACCGCCCTCGTCGGCAATCCGGGCGAAGCGCAGCCGCTGATCGCGCAGGCGCGCCGCGCGCATGTCGCGGACGGGATCGACCTGCAGCTCGCGCAGAAGGTGGTCGGCGCCGGGGCGGACAGCCGGCAGGCGATCACGATCGAATGGACCCCGGTGGTCCAGCTCAACGCCTGGCGCTTCGGGCTCGCCACCGCGACCGGGATCACGGTGCCCGATTCGCTCTACGATACGGTCGGGCCGCAGGTGACCGGGTGGCGCGCGCTGGCGCCGGCGATCCCGCTCGCCGATCGGGTCGCGCCGGCCGAGCGCGCCGCGGCGATGGGGGTGCTCTCCAATCTCGCGCTGGTCGACCTGTATGGCGCGATCGACGCGGCTGAGGATATGCCCGCGGCGCTTTCTGCCACCGCGGCCGATCTGCGCAGCGCTTATGCCGGCGCGGATGTCGCGACGCGGCTCGGCGCGCTGCGGCAATTGTGGGAGGGCGGCACCACGCCCGAGGGCAAATATGCGCGGCTGATCCTCACCGCGCGCGCCGCGGCGCGCGTCCGTCCGGGCGACGGCAAGGACGAGGCCGACCGGATTGTCGCGTCGATGCTCTCCGCCGGGATGGATCGCACCGCGATGCGCTGGCGCGATACCGTGGCGCAGGGCAGCGACGGCTGGGCGATGCTGGTGCTTGCCGACCCCGATTCGCACGCGCCCGTCAGCTACGGGCAGGTCTCGGGCTATGCGAGCGCGCGGAAGCAGCAATTGTTCTTCGCCGGGCTTGCCGGGCTGGGGCGGCTGTCCCCGGCGGATGTCGAGCGCGGTGCGCAGGCGCTCGACGTGCGGATCGGCACCGACAATATCTGGACCCGTGCGCTCGATCGCGCGACGCGTGACCGCCAGCCGGCGACCGTGCTGCTGCTCGCCGCGATCGGGATGCAGACCTCGAGCTGGCACGGCGTGCCGCCCGACATGCTCTATCGCATCGTCACCGCGCTGCGTGTCGTCGGGCTCGATGCCGAGGCGCGGATGATCGCGGTCGAGGCGCTGACGCGCATTTAGGACGATGATTGCGCAACGCTTTCCTACCTGCTCCCCTCCCTGGAAGGGAGGGGTCGGGGGTGGGTCGGTATGGGGGGCACCGGTTCGTTTCCTCGCGGGCCAACCCACCCCCGACCCCTCCCTTGTTCAAGGGAGGGGAGATTGACCGGCGGCGACCGCGACCTGATCGAACGCTTCCTCGAAATGATGGCGGCGCAGGCGGGGGCGGCGCGCAACACGATTGCGGCCTATCGCAGCGATCTGCTGCTCG
>JAFKLV010000612.1 GCA_017304125.1 Sphingomonadales bacterium | reverse complement strand
GAGCCCGCCCGACCTCCAGCAGCTCTATCTCAGCAGCCTCGCCGCGATCGGGGTGGACATGAGCGTCCACGACATCCGCTTCGTCGAGGACGATTGGGAAAGCCCGACGCTCGGCGCCTGGGGGCTCGGCTGGGAAGTGTGGTGCGACGGGATGGAGGTGACCCAGTTCACCTATTTCCAGCAGATGGGCGGCTATGATTGCAAGCCGGTGGCGGGCGAGCTGACCTACGGGCTCGAGCGCCTCGCGATGTACATCCAGAATGTCGATAACGTGTACGACCTGCGCTTCAACGATGCAGGCGTCAGCTATGGCGACATCTTCCTCGAAAACGAGCGGCAGATGTCGACGTGGAATTTCGAGGTCGCCAATACCGACGCTCTGTTCGATCTTTTCCGCAAGGCGGCGGCCGAATGCGAGAATGCGCTGGCGGCCAAGCTGCCGATCGCGGCCTATGAGCAAGCGATCGAGGCGAGCCATATCTTCAACCTGCTCAACGCGCGCGGGGTGATCTCGGTCGCGGAGCGCCAGTCCTATATCGGCCGCGTGCGCGATCTCGCCAAGGCGAGCTGCGCGGCGTGGATCGAGAAGAACACGCCGCAATGGCAAGAAAAATATCCTGATTGGACCGCGGCGTGACCGATTTCCTGCTCGAACTCCGCTCGGAGGAAATCCCGGCGCGCATGCAGGCCAAGGCGCGAGACGATCTCGCGCGGCTGTTCGCCGCCGAGCTGGCGCAATCCGGCATCGCTGCTGCCGCGACGGTGACCTATGCCACCCCGCGCCGCCTGACGCTGATCCTGCGCGATCTGCCGCAGGCGACCGAGGCGGTGCGCGAGGAAGTGAAGGGCCCGCGCAGCTCGGCGCCGCCGCAGGCGCTGGACGGCTTCCTGCGCAAGACCGGGCTGACCCGCGAGCAGCTCGAAGAACGCGATGGCGTGTTCTTCGCGATCACCGAACGCCCCGGCCGCGCCACCGCCGAGGTGCTTGCCGCGGCGATCCCTGCGGTGATCCGCGCGTTTCCTTGGCCCAAGTCGATGCGCTGGGGCGCGACCTCGCGCTCGACCGAATCGCAGCGCTGGGTGCGCCCGCTGCACGGCATCGTTGCGCTGTTCGGCGGGGAGATCGTGCCGGCCTCGGTCGCCGGGGTCGACAGCGGGGCGGCGACGCTCGGGCATCGTTTCCATCATCCGGGCGCGATCACGATCGGCTCGGCGGCGGATTATGTCGAGAAACTGCGCGCCGCGCATGTCATCGTCGATCAGGACGAGCGCATGGCGCTGATCCGCACCCGCGCCGATGCGCTGGCGCGCGAGGCGGGGCTGGAACTGATCGAGGACGAGGGGCTGGTCGCCGAGAATGCCGGGCTGACCGAATGGCCGGTGCCGCTGCTCGGCCGCTTCGACGCGGCGTTCCTCGAGGTGCCGCCCGAGGTGATCCAGCTCACCGCGCGGGTGAACCAGAAATATTTCGTCTGCCGCTCGGCCGACGGGAAGCTGGCCAATGCCTTCGTCTGCACCGCCAATATCGCCGCGAGCGACGGCGGCGCGAAGATCGTCGAGGGCAACCGCAAGGTGCTCGCCGCGCGGCTCGCCGATGCGCGCTTCTTCTACGACACCGATCTGAAGGTGGCGCTGGAGGAGCAGGCGAAGAAGCTCGAAAAGATCGTCTTCCACGAAAAGCTCGGGACGGTGGCGGAAAAGGTCGAGCGCGTCGCCAAACTGGCGCGCTGGCTGGTCGAGCAGAACATCGTCGGATCTGCTCCCCTCCCTGCACGCAGGGAGGGGTTGGGGGTGGGTGCCGCTCGAGGAAGCGTCGCGCCCACCTCAGG
>JAFKLV010000611.1 GCA_017304125.1 Sphingomonadales bacterium | reverse complement strand
TGGTTATGCTTTTCGGAAAACGGCCGCAATGCTGGGCAATCTCATTCCACTCGGCAACAAAGCCCGGCCGGTAGCGCAGCAAAAAGGGCCGGTAGGTGGCGTGGGCGGTGACGATCAGGGTGGTGCCGTTCTCGACGGTGGCGGTGCCGGTCATGCCGACTGCCTGGAGGTAGTCGACCGCGGCGGCTCTGGCTTGGCGGGTGCGGACCTCAAGGCGTCCGGTGTCGAGCAGGGTGCCGGTGGCGATCGCGACCGCATTGGTCTTCGGGTCGATGATATCCTCTGCCGTGGTGCGGCCGAGGATACGCTCGCCGAGCGACGCGATGGTCGAGCCGCCCTGAACGATCGCCTTCATCTCCAGCGCGCGCTCGGTGCCGCAATCTTCCTCGACGATGACGCAATCCTGCGACACGTCGACGAGACGGCGGGTGAGGTAACCCGAGTTGGCGGTCTTCAGCGCGGTGTCCGCGAGGCCCTTACGGGCGCCGTGGGTCGAGTTGAAGTATTCAAGCACGGTCAGACCTTCCTTGAAGTTCGAGATGATCAGCGTCTCGCTGATTTCGCCCGACGGCTTGGCCATCAGGCCGCGCATACCGGCAAGCTGCTTGATCTGCGCCTGCGAGCCACGCGCCCCGGAGTGGGCCATCATGTAGATCGAGTTGATCGGCGCTTCACGGCCCGTTTCCGGATCGAGCTTCACCGCCTTGATCTCGTTCATCATCGAGTTCGCCACCTGGTCGCCGCAACGGCTCCAGGCGTCGATCACCTTGTTGTACTTCTCCTGCTGCGTGATCAGGCCGTCCTGATACTGCTGCTCGAAGTCCTTTACCTGCTCGCGGGTCTCGTCGACCAGCTTTTCCTTGTCGCCCGGGATGACCATGTCGTCCTTGCCGAACGAGATGCCGGCGCGGAACGCGTGGCGGAAGCCGAGCGCCATGATCGCGTCGGCGAACAGCACGGTCTCCTTCTGGCCGGTGTGGCGATAGACCTCGTCGATAACGTCGGTGACGTCCTTCTTGGTCAGCAGCCGGTTGACCGTCTCGAACGGCACCTTGTGGCTCTTCGGCAGACACTCGCCGAGCAGCATGCGGCCCGGGGTCGTCCCATAGCGCTTCAGATACTGCTCACCGGCTTCGTCGGTCTGCGGAACGCGGCTGACGATCCTGGTGTGCAGCGTCACCGCGCCGGCGTTGAGCGCCTGGTGGACTTCCTGCATGTCGCTCAGCAGCATGCCTTCGCCCGGCTCGTTCTGCTTCTCCATCGAGAGATAGTAGAGACCGAGCACCATGTCCTGCGACGGCACGATGATCGGCTTGCCGTTCGCGGGCGACAGGATGTTGTTGGTCGACATCATCAGGACGCGCGCTTCCAGCTGCGCCTCGAGGCTCAGCGGAACGTGCACGGCCATCTGGTCGCCGTCGAAGTCGGCGTTGAACGCGGAGCAGACCAGCGGGTGAAGCTGGATCGCCTTGCCCTCGATCAGCACCGGCTCGAACGCCTGGATGCCGAGGCGGTGGAGCGTCGGCGCGCGGTTCAGCAGCACCGGATGCTCGCGGATCACCTCGTCCAGGATGTCCCAGACTTCCTTGCGCTCCTTCTCGACCCACGTCTTGGCCTGCTACAAGGTCATCGACAGACCCTTGGCGTCGAGCCGGGCGTAGATGAACGGCTTGAACAGCTCGAGCGCCATCTTCTTCGGCAGGCCGCACTGGTGCAGCTTGAGCTCGGGACCGGTCACGATCACCGAACGACCCGAATAGTCGACGCGCTTGCCGAGCAGGTTCTGACGGAAGCGGCCCTGCTTGCCCTTGAGCATGTCGGACAGCGACTT
>JAFKLV010000610.1 GCA_017304125.1 Sphingomonadales bacterium | reverse complement strand
GGTGAAGCGCCGCGCGAGCTCCTGGATCTCGCGCTGGTCGTCGGTCAGGTCGAACTGGTTGGTCATTGGCGTTCCTGTAGCCCCTATCCCCGTCATAACGCCGTCACCCCGGCCTTGTGCCGGGGTCCACGGAGCCGCGGGCCTAATCGCGCGAGCCTCTTGTACTGCCTTTGCCTCCCGGTGGACCCCGGCACAAGGCCGGGGTGACGGGGGTTATGTGGCAAGCGTCATGCCTATCCCATCGTCGGGATGACGAACGCATTGCCGCCGTCGGTCGAGCCGTCGGGCCAGCGCTGCGTCACCGTCTTGACCTTGGTCCAGAACTTCACGCCTTCCATGCCGTGCTGGTTGGTGTCGCCGAAACCTGAGCGCTTCCAGCCGCCGAAGGTGTGATAGGCGACCGGCACCGGGATCGGCACGTTGATCCCGACCATCCCGACATTGACCCGTGCGGCGAATTCGCGCGCGGCATGGCCGTTGCGGGTGAAGATCGCGACGCCATTGCCATATTGGTGATCGCTGGGCAGGCGCAGCGCGGTCTCGAAATCGGGCGCGCGGACGATCTGCAGCACCGGCCCGAAAATCTCCTCCTTATAGGCGGACATCTGCGGGGTGACGCGATCGAACAGCGTCGGGCCGATGAAGAAGCCTTCCTCATGGCCCTGCAGCTTGAAGCCGCGCCCGTCGACGACCAGCTCGGCGCCCTCGTCGACCCCGGTCTGGATCCAGTTTTCGATCCGCTCGCGATGCTGCGCGGTGACGACCGGGCCATAATGCGCCTCGGCATCGGTCGAGACGCCGACGCGGAGCGCGTCGATCGCCGGGATCAGCTTTTCGCGCAGTGCGTCGGCAGTCTTGTCGCCGACCGGCACCACTACCGGCAGCGCCATGCAGCGCTCGCCGGCCGAGCCGAACGCGGCGCCCGCCAGATCCGATACCACCTGATCGAGATCGGCGTCGGGCATGACGATGCCGTGGTTCTTCGCCCCGCCCATCGCCTGAACGCGCTTCCCGGCGTCGACGCCGCGGCGATAGACATAATGCGCGATATCGGACGAGCCGACGAAGCTCACCGCCGAAATCGCCGGGTGATCGAGGATCGCGTCGACCATTTCCTTGTCGCCATGGACGACCTGGAAGATCCCCTCGGGCATCCCCGCCTCACGGAACAATTCGGCAAGCCGCACCGGCAGCGAGGGATCGCGCTCGGACGGCTTGAGGATGAAGGCATTGCCGCAGGCGGTCGCCACCGCGCCCATCCACAAGGGGATCATCGCGGGGAAGTTGAACGGGGTGATCCCCGCGCCGATGCCGAGCGGCTGGCGCATCGAATAGACGTCGATCCCCGGCCCGGCGCCTGGGGTATATTCGCCCTTCAGCACATGCGGCACGCCGCAGGCGAACTCGACCACTTCGAGCCCGCGCTGGATATCGCCCTTGGCATCGGCGACGACCTTGCCGTGTTCGGAGGCGAGCAGCTCGGCGAGGCTCTGCATATTGGCCTCGACCAGTTCCTTGAAGCGGAACATCACGCGCGCGCGGCGCTGCGGGTTGGTCGCGGCCCAGGCCGGTTGCGCGGCCTGCGCGGCGGCGACGGCGCGATCGAGATCGGCCTTGGTGCCGAGCGTGACGCGGGCCTGCACCTTGCCGGTATTGGGATCGAACACGTCGCCGGTGCGACCTGCGCCGCCGCCCGAATGCCCGACGATATGATGATCGATGATGCGCATGAAACCTCTCCGCCAAAATCGCTTGGCGAGGCTTGTAACCGCGCGGCAAATATGCATTCAACCCGCTTAATTTGCCGGGGCGGGGTGCATTTTTGCAGATGGGCGGGCACCGCGACAAGGAAAAGGCCGATGAAGAATTGGGATGAT
>JAFKLV010000609.1:1203-3096 GCA_017304125.1 Sphingomonadales bacterium | reverse complement strand
ATCCCCGTCACCCCGGCCTTGAGCCGGGGTCCATCGGGAGGCAGGCGCGGGACATGAGGTTCTAACCGCAGGGCTAGCGGCACAATGGACCCCGGCTCAAGGCCGGGGTGACGGGCGCGTATGGCCGGACGCCGTGTCCGCTGAATGTCGATCGGTCCTGAAACGACAAGCGGCGCGGCAAAGCCGCGCCGTCGGACGGCGGGTGCGAACACCCGCCGCCGGCCGGGCCTGTCCGTCTCGCGGGTAGCGTGGCTACCCGCGGGCGGATCAGGCCGCGAACTGGTTCATCGTATTGTGCGAGCCGCCCGCCTTCAGCGCGGCTTCGCCGGCGAAATATTCCTTGTGATCGTCGCCGATATCGCTGCCCGACATATTCTGGTGCTTCACGCAGGCGATGCCCTGGCGGATTTCCTGCCGCTGCACGCCCTTGACGTAACCCAGCATCGCCGCGTCGCCGAAATATTCCCGGGCGAGATTGTCGGTGCTGAGCGCCGCGGTGTGGTAGGTCGGCAGCGTGATCAGGTGGTGGAAGATCCCCGCCCGCGCGCTGGCATCCTTCTGGAAGGTGCGGATGCGCTCGTCGGCCTCGCGCGCCAGCTCGGTCTCGTCATAGTCGGCGCTCATCAGCCGCGCGCGGTCATAGCCCGAGACGTCCTGCCCTTCGGCCGCCCAGCGATCATAGACCTGCTGGCGGAAGTTGAGCGTCCAGTTGAAGCTCGGCGAATTATTGTAGACCAGCTTGGCATTGGGCACCGCCTCGCGGATGCGATCGACCATCGATGCGATCTGCTCGATGTGCGGCTTTTCGGTCTCGATCCACAGCAGATCGGCGCCGTTCTGCAGCGAGGTGATGCAATCGAGCACGCAGCGATCGGCCCCGGTCCCTTCGCGGAACTGATAGAGGTTCGACGGCAGCCGCTTCGGGCGCATCAACTTGCCGTCGCGCTCGATCACGACGTCGCCGCGCAGCGCGGTGATATCGCTCACCTCCTCGCAATCGAGGAAGGCGTTATACTGGTCGCCGAGATCGCCCGCCTCGCGGCTATAGGCGATCTGCTTGGTGAGGCCGGCGCCGAGCGAGTCGGTACGGGTGACGATGATCCCGTCCTCCACGCCCAGCTCGAGGAAGGCATAGCGGCAGGCGCGGACCTTCTGCAGGAAATCCTCGTGCGGCACGGTGACCTTGCCGTCCTGATGCCCGCATTGCTTTTCGTCGGAGACCTGATTCTCGATCTGCAGCGCGCAGGCGCCGGCCTCGATCATCTTCTTGGCGAGCAGATAGGTCGCCTCGGCATTGCCGAAGCCGGCATCGATATCGGCGATGATCGGCACGACATGCGTCTCGAAATTGTCGATCGCATTGGCCAGCCGCTGCGCCTCGACTTCGTTGCCGGTCTCGCGCGCCTTGTCGAGCTCGCGGAACATCAGGCTCAGTTCGCGCGCATCGGCTTGCTTGAGGAAGGTGTAAAGCTCCTCGATCAGCGCCGGGACGCTAGTCTTTTCGTGCATCGACTGATCGGGCAGCGGGCCGAAATCGCTGCGCAGTGCGGCGACCATCCAGCCGGAGAGATAGAGATATTTGCCCTTGGTCGAGCCGAAATGCTTCTTGATCGAGATCAATTTCTGCTGCCCGATGAAGCCGTGCCAGCAGCCCAGCGACTGGGTGTAGGCGGCCGGATCGGCATCATAAGCGGCCATGTCGCGACGCATGATCGCGGCGGTGTAGCGCGCGATATCGAGCCCGGTGCGGAAGCGGTTCTGAAGCTGCATCCGCGCAACCGCTTCGGCGTCGATCCCGTCCCACGCGCCATTATAGCTTTTGATCAGCGTGTCGGCGCCGGCGATTTGTTCCTGATAGGGCACGGATATTGCTCCTTTTATAATCGGACCGGG
>JAFKLV010000609.1:0-1197 GCA_017304125.1 Sphingomonadales bacterium | reverse complement strand
ACCGGGCGATGGAAATGTCCGCCGACGCGAGGCGCGCCGGCGGACACCTTCCTCCCCAGGAAGTCGTGCGTCAGCCGAGCCGGCCGAGGCGGTGATAGAGGCTGGAGAATTTCGCCGAGCGGGGATCGTCCGCGATCGTCCGCACGTAATGCGCGACCGCTTCCTTCATCAGCCCGAAGTCCTCGGTGGAGAACACGGCGCGGCTGCGTTGCGGTTCCTTGGTCATCGCGTGGCTCCCATCTTTGCGTCGTTCGGCATGTCCGCCGGATGGGAGTGTGATAATCGACGAAATTGCGCGTTGAGAGTGGGGAACACACTGAATTCGTGTCGCCACGTCGCGCAAACGGCGTTAATAGCGGTCATATTGTAAAGTAATTTACAGGATTGAAGGCGATGGCACGGGACAAATTGCTCGCCGGGCATGCGGTGCGCCGGCTTAGGCGGCGGACCGGGCTGACCCAGGCGGCGATGGCGGAAATGCTGGAGATTTCGCCGAGTTACCTTAATCTGATCGAGCGCAATCAGCGCGCCCTGCCGGCGGCATTGCTGGTGCGGATGGCCGAGCAATTCGATTTCGATCCGCGCGCGCTGGCGGCGGGCGAGCCCGGCGGCGGCGCGGCGGCGATTCGCCGGCGACTCGCCGATCCGCTGTTCGCCGATCTGGAGATTGACCGGCACGAGGTGGAGGAATGGCTCGCCGCCGCGCCGGGCGGGGCGGAGGCCTTCGCGCGCGCCTTCGATCGCACCGGCGGCGGCGGGGAGGCGCCGGCGGGAGCCGGGCGCGACGATGCGATGGCGGCGGCGCGGCGCGAGATCGAGCGCTGGCGCAACCATTTCCCCGATCTCGACGCCGCCGCCGAGGCGCTGGCCGACGAATTGCGGCTGGTCGGGGCCGATCTGTTCGCCGGGCTGGTCGAGCGGCTGCGCGTCAAACATGGCCTGTCGATCCGCATCCTGCCGATCGATGTGATGCCCGATCTGGTGCGCCGGCTCGATCTCCACGCGCGACAATTGCAGTTGAGCGAGACGCTCGACCCGCCGGCGCGCAGCTTCGCGCTCGCCGCGCAACTCGCGCAACTCGAGGCGCGGACCGAGATCGACGCGCTGGCGCGCGGCGCGGGGCTCGCCGATCGCAACGCCGAGCGTTTGTTCCGCCGCCACCTCGCGGGCTATTTCGCCGCCGCGGTGATGATGCCC
>JAFKLV010000608.1 GCA_017304125.1 Sphingomonadales bacterium | reverse complement strand
GCCGCCAAGGAACTCGAGGCGGTCGAGGAAGCGATCTTCGATGCCGGCGGCTCGGCGACGATTGCGCCGCTCGACCTGACCGAGACCGATGCGATCGCGCGGCTCGCGGCGGCAGTCGGCGAGCGCTGGCAGGCGCTCGACGTGATGGTGCTCAACGCCGCGATGCTCGGCTCGCTCGCCCCGGTGCCGGCGATCGACGCCAAGGAACTGGCCGCGGTGCTGACGCTCAACATTTCCGCGCAGGTCGCGCTGATCCAGGCATTCGACCCGCTGCTGCGCCGCGCCGATGCCGGCAAGGTGATCGCCCTCACCTCCTCGGTCGGGCGCAAGCCGCGCGCTTATTGGGGCGCTTACGGCGCGTCCAAGGCGGCGCTGGAAACGCTGATCGCGGCTTATGGCGACGAGGTGGAAGCGATCAGCCGCGTGCGCACCGCGATCATCGATCCCGGCGCGACGCGCACCAAGATGCGCGCGCGCGCCTATCCCGGCGAAGACCCCGCATCGGTGAAAGACCCGCGCGTGGTGGCCGAGCGGATCGCGGCCCTGTCCGTGGAAGGCTTTGAAACCAACCACTTCGAGCGCATCGAAGGCTGATTATTGCGGCGCGTGCTCGCGCAGGCATTGCGCGATGATCGGCTTCACCGTGTCGGCATCGGGCTGCTGCTGGAGCTGCTCGACCGTCTTGCCTTCCATCTGGCGATCGGTGACGCAGCCGCATACCGCGGCGACGTCCAGCTTGGGCGGCGCCCCTTTGGTCGAGGCGACGCATTGCTTGACCGAGCCATCGCGGAAGTTCTGGCGGAACTGTTGCTCATCGGCGGCGGGGGCGCCCTGAAGCATTGCGGCGAGAAGCATGACGCTGATCATGCCGCGCACTCTATCCGCATCGCCTGAACAGCGCATGACAGCGACGATTGGCGCCGCGCCCGCGACGCGCTAACGCGGGCGGCGATGCTATTCCCTCCCGAAAATTGCCCGCGGATCGTCGTCAAGATCGGTTCGGCGCTGCTCGTCGATGCCGCCGGCGGGGTGCGCCGCGCGTGGCTGGAGGGCATCGCCGCCGATATCGCCGAGCGCGTCGCCGCAGGGCAGCAGGTTGCCGTGGTCTCCTCGGGTGCGATCGCGCTCGGCGCGCGGCGGCTCAACCTGCCCAAAGGCGGGCGCGCCAGCCTGGAGGATGCGCAGGCCGCCGCCGCGACCGGGCAGATCGCGCTCGGCCATACCTGGGCCGAGGTGCTCGCCGCGCGCGGGCTGACCGCGGCGCAGATCCTCGTCACGCTCGACGATCTGGAGGATCGCCGCCGCTATCTCAACGCCGCGGCGACGTTGGGGCGCCTGCTCCAGCTCGGCGTGGTGCCGATCATCAACGAGAATGACAGCGTGGCGACCGCCGAAATCCGCTTCGGCGACAATGACCGGCTCGCCGCGCGCGTCGCGCAGGCGGCAGGCGCGCAGGGCGTGGTGCTGCTGTCCGACATCGACGGCCTTTATGATCGCAACCCGGCGCTGCCCGGTGCGGTGCATATCGCGCGGGTCGAGCGGATCGACGCCGGAGTCGCGGCGATGGCCGATACCGGCTCCGCCTCCGGCATGGGATCGGGCGGGATGGTCTCCAAGATTCAGGCGGCGCGGATCGCGACCGGCGCCGGGGCCGCGCTGGCGATCGCCTCCGGGCGGATCGAGCGCCCGCTGTCGACCGCGGCGCGGCATACGATCTTCGTTCCCGAAAAGCGCAAGCGCGCACGCAAGGCGTGGCTTGCCGGGCGGCTGACCGCCAAGGGCGCGACCGCCTGCGCCTCGTCCGCCGAGGTGGCGAAGCACGCCGACATCATCATCACCATGGTGCCGGACACCCCGCACGTGGAAGAGGCGCTGTTCGGCAAGGGCGGCGTCGCCGAGGGCCTGT
>JAFKLV010000607.1 GCA_017304125.1 Sphingomonadales bacterium | reverse complement strand
CGCGAATCATCCCGGTCGCGCACGGCGCCGCCGCCGCGATCGTGCGCGACGGTGCGTTGGCCGCGCCGCCGCTCGATTATGAGCAGCCGATCCCGGCGGATTGCGCGGCGGCCTATCATGCGCAGCGCGATCCGTTCGCGCATACCGGTTCGCCCGCGCTGGCCGACGGGCTCAACCTCGGGCTCCAATTGCATTTTCTCGAGCAGCTCGATCCGGGGCTGCTGACCGGCGACGCGGTGATCCTGCCGTGGCCGCAATATTGGGCGTGGCGCCTTTCGGGCGTCGCCGCCGCCGAAGTGACCAGCCTCGGTTGCCATAGCGATCTGTGGTGCCCGGCGTCGGGCCGGCCGTCCGCGCTCGCGATCCGGCGCGGCTGGGCCGCCCGGCTCGCCCCGCTGCGCGCCGCCGGCGCGGTGATCGGCAACATCAGCGCGGCGTGGGCCAGCGAGACCGGGTTGCCGGCCGACACCGCGGTGCATTGCGGGCTGCACGATTCCAACGCGGCGCTGCTCGCGGCGCGTGGTTTCGACGATATCGCCGGGCATGAGGCGACGATCCTGTCGACCGGCACGTGGTTCGTCGCGATGCGCACGCCGGGGAAGGATGCGCGCATCGATCCGGCGAGATTGCCCGAGGCGCGCGATTGCCTGGTCAATGTCGACGTTCACGGGGCGCCGATCCCCTCCGCGCGGTTCATGGGCGGGCGCGAGATCGAATTGCTGACCGGGATCGACGAGCGGGTCGATATCAACCCCGATCAGCCGGCGATCATCGCCGCGCTGCCCGACATGGTCGCGGCGGGGGCGATGGTGCTGCCGACGCAGACGCCGGGGGTCGGGCCGTTTCCCGACGGCACGGCGCGCTGGATCAACCGGCCGGCCGCATCGATCGAATTGCGCGCGACGGTGTGCCTCTATGCCGCGCTGGTCGCCGATGCCGCGCTCGATCTGATCGGTACGCGCGATCGCGTGCTGGTCGAGGGGCGGTTCGGGGAGGCGCAAGCCTTCGTCCGCACGCTCGCGACCCTGCGGCCGGACCTCAGCGTCTTCGTCTCCAGCCAGCATAATGATGTTTCCTACGGCGCGCTGCGGCTGATCGACCCGACGCTGGCGCCCCCCGCGGCGCTGACCCGCGTCGCGCCGCTCGATTGCGACCTCACCGGTTACGCCGCGCGCTGGCGCGCATGCGCCGCGAGCAACAGCGAGACGGCATGAAGGCTGCCTCGATCAGTGATTATCGCGAACTGGCGCGGCGCCGGCTGCCGCGCTTCCTGTTCGATTATATCGACGGCGGTTCCTATGCCGAGGTGACGCTGCGCCGAAACATCGCCGATCTGGAGGCGGTGGCGCTGCGCCAGCGCGTGCTGCGCGATATCGCCGATATCGATCTGTCGACCGATTTGTTCGGGCAGCGGCTGGCGATGCCGGTGGCATTGGGGCCGGTCGGGCTCGCCGGGCTCAACGCGCGGCGCGGCGAGGTGCAGGCGGCGCGCGCCGCGGAAGCGGCCGGGGTGCCGTTCACGCTATCGACCGTCTCTGCCTGCCCGCTCGCCGAAGTGACCGCGGCGGTGCGCGATCCGATCTGGTTCCAGCTCTATATGATCCGCGACCGCGGCTTCATGACCGATCTGATGCAGCAGGCGCGCGCCGTGGCCTGCCCGGTGCTGATCTTCACCGTCGACATGCCGGTGCCGGGTACGCGCTATCGCGATTATCGCTCCGGGCTGGCGGGCGCGCCGGGGCTGGGCGGATCGCTGCGCCGCGTCGGCCAGGCGCTGACCCACCCGCGCTGGGCATGGGAGGTCGGGGTGCGCGGCCGCCCGCATCATCTCGGCAATGTCGCGCCGGTGCTCGCCGGCAAGACCGGGCTCAACGACTTCTTCGCCTGGATGCGCGACAATTTCGATCC
>JAFKLV010000606.1 GCA_017304125.1 Sphingomonadales bacterium | reverse complement strand
CCCGGCTCAAGGCCGGGGTGACGGAAGGCGCGATGATGATGCAGGGCTAATTCCGCCTCAGCGCGGATAGGAAGCGCGCGGCGGCGTCGAAGCTGGCGCGCTTTGCTTCGCGGGCGCGCGTCGCGAGTTCGTCCTCGCCCCAATGTTCGAGCTGCCAGTCCTCGTCGACCTGCGCCGCATGCCATAAAGTCTCGGCGTCGATCGCCCCCTCCGCCAGCGCCAGCGTGCCGACCACCGTCCCGGTGGCGGAGACGATCGCCTGCAGTGCCGCCAGCGTGAACGGATCGCGCATGGCCACGGCTTCGGCGAGGCGATCGAGCGTCGCCTGCGGCTGGGCGACGTGCATCACCCCGGCGGTGGTCTCGAAATGGACGTCATATCGTTGCCGCGCCCAATCGAGCAAAGGCTCCCATGCTGCGCGCTGGCGCTCGACCAGCTCGGCCGGCGAATCGGCGCGATAGCAGGTCAGATCGGTCTCGCCGTAGCGCGCCACTTCGGCGGCGAACGGCGCGGGATCGGGGGCGATGCGGTCGATCGCGGCATTGGCGAGCCCGGTGAGCGGCATCGCGCGCGGATCGAGCGTCTCGCCGACTGCGCGCCACTCGCCCGCCACCGCTTCCGCCAGCGCCGGCGTGGGGAGCGCGAGCGGCGCGCGGCCGGGGGTGCGCACCGGGCGGCCGTCGAGCTGCACGCCGCCGTCGGCGTCGAGCGCGACGTCTTTCCAGAAGCGCTTCATTGCGGCGGCGTCCGCCAGCGCCGCGCGAGGCTGCGCGGGACGATCGCCATCATCGCGAACGCCGACACGATGATCGCGCCGCCGAGCAATTTGTGCCAGGTCGTCTCGCCCCGGGCGAGCAGCAGCACGCCCAGCACTGCGCCGCCCGACCCCGCAAGTCGGGCGAGCGTCAGATAGAACCAGCGGGTCTTTGCCGGATCGGGATTGGCCATGTGCGGCCTATGGCCGATCCGCGGAGCCGGCGCCAGTCGCGACGAATCGCGCCGCGGGAGCGCCGGATGCCGCGTAAGGCGCTTGGTAAGGTCTGCGGATTATGTTTAACGCGTGCGCGCCGGCGGCCTGCTGCCGGCTTCCACATGATCGCAGCATGGAGACAAGGGCGAATGGTCGGCCCGATGGTGTTCGTTTACGCTCTGCTGGTGAGCTTCATCCTGACCGGGGCGGCGCGCAACGCGAAGCTGCGCCGGCCCAATCCGCCGATCATGCAATATACCGGCTATGTGCTGTGCGGCGTGACCGGCGGCGTTTCGCTGGCGCTGTTCGGGCTGGCCGCGCTGTCGTGGTTCGGCGTTGCCGCGCTGTCGCTGCCCAACGTGGCGGCGGCGATCTGATCTTCTAGAGCCGCGCTTTATTGGCGCGTTCGGCGAGGTCCGCCGGATGCGTCTTGCCGGTGCCGCGCAGCCCGGCGATCACCCCGCGGACATCGGCGGCCGATTTGTTCTGGCTGAGCTTCGCGGTGCCGCGCCATTCGCTTACCCGCAGCGTGAAGCCGGCGATCGCGCCGCGCATCGCGTCGAAGCGGCGCGGGTCCATCTTGTCGCGGGTCCATATCGGCTTGGGGGCGAGCCGTTCCTCCTGCGCCAGCGATGTCGCGTCGAGGTGCGCGATCAGCGCGGCATCGTCGAGCGGCTCGATCACGCCCTCCGCTTCGGCGACGACATAATTCCACGTCGGCACCTGATCGGCGCCGACATACCAGTCCGGGCTGACATAGGCGCCGGGGCCGCCGAAGCTGGCGATCGCGCGCGTCCCCGCCGCGACCGGCATCGCGCGGTTGCGCCGTGCGAGGTGGAAGGAGAGGTCGCCCGCCGCGTCGATCACCACCGGCGCGTGCACCACCGCCGGGGCGCCGTCCGCGACGAGAAAGATGTGCGCGAAGGCGATATCAGCGGCGA
>JAFKLV010000605.1 GCA_017304125.1 Sphingomonadales bacterium | reverse complement strand
GGCTGATCGAGGAGCCGATGGCGGCCGCGATCGGCGCCGACATGCCGGTGACCGAGCCGATCGGCAGCATGGTCGTCGATATCGGCGGCGGCACCACCGAAGTCGCGGTGCTCTCGCTGCGCGGCCTCGCTTACACCACCAGCGTGCGCGTCGGCGGCGACAAGATGGACGAAGCGATCGTCAGCTACGTCCGCCGCAACCACAATCTGCTGATCGGCGAAGCCACGGCCGAGCGGATCAAGCAGGAAGTCGGCATCGCCAAGCCGCCGGCGGACGGGATCGGCGCGACGATCCACATCAAGGGCCGCGATCTGGTCAACGTCGTGCCGAAGGAAATCCAGATCAACCAGGGCCAGATCGCCGAGGCGCTGAGCGAGCCGGTGGCGACGATCGTCGAGGGCGTCCGCGTCGCGCTGGAAAACACCGCGCCGGAGCTGGCCGCCGATATCGTCGACCAGGGCATCGTGCTGACCGGCGGCGGCGCGCTGCTGCAGGGGCTGGACGAAGTGCTGCGCGACGAGACCGGGCTGCCGGTCACCGTCGCCGAGGATCCGCTGACCTGCGTGGCGCTGGGCACCGGCCGGGCGCTTGAAGATCCGATGTATCGCGGCGTATTGCAGAGCGGTTGACGGGCGGGATGTCCCGCCCCCCGTCGCCCCGGTGCAGGGCCGGGGTGACGAAAAAGGGTGGAATGCAAGCCGCTGATGCTTTTTCCAGACAGGCTTCTAGTGTTTAGTTCATCTGCGGCGCCGGCTGGCGTCGCCACTCAAAGGGCATAGGTGATGGCGCCGACGCGGGACCGGCGCCCGGGTTTCTCGCGGCGGGCGCAATATTCGCTGTTTCTGACCTATATTCTGGCCATCGCCGGCGCGGTGGTCGGTGCGGTGCTGCTTGCGCTGTCGGCCTTCAACCCGGTGGCCTTCGCCGCGCTGCGCGCGACGGTGCGCGAGGTGACGACCCCGGTATCCTCGGGGGTATCGGCGGTGTTCGGCGCGGTTTCCGGCGTGCCCGATGCGATCGGCAACTATTTCCACGTCCGCACCGAGAATGAGGCGTTGCGCGCCGAGGTGAAACGCACCCGCGCCGCGCTGACCCAGGCGCAGATCGTCGTGCGCGACAATCGCCGGCTGCGCGGGCTGCTCAAGCTGCGCGACGGCGATGCCGCGCCGGTCGTCACCGCGCGGATCGTCAGTTCCTCCGCCTCGAGCACGCGGCGCTATGGCGTGCTCAACGCCGGCAGCTGGCAGGGCGTGCGCGAAGGGCAGCCGGTGCGCGGGCCGGACGGGCTGCTCGGCCGCATCGTCGAGACCGGCCCCAATACCGCGCGCGTGCTGCTGCTCACCGATCCCGACAGCATCGTTCCCGTCCGCCGCATCGGCGACGGCATGCCCGCGCTCGCCGCCGGGCGCGGCGACGGAATGGTCGATATCCGCTCGGTCGATACCGGCGACGCCAAATTGCGCCCCGGCGATCGCTTCGTCACCTCGGGCACCGGCGGGATCTATGCCCCCGGCGTGCTGGTCGCGCGCGTCGTCCGCCCCGGCAGCGATACCGCCCCGGCGCAGCCCTATGCCCGCCCCGACACGTTCGATTTCGCACTGGTCAGCGCCGCCTTAGTCCCGCCCCCGCCGCCGGCCCGCCCGCAGCCCCCCAAGGCCGGGCGATGAGCCTCGAGCCCCAGCGCAAGCCGTTCGAGGCAACGCTGCCCGCCGGCCGCGCGCGCGCGATCCCCTGGCTGACCGTGATGGCCGGGTCGCTCGTCACCGTGGCGCCGTTCGGCGCGACGCTCGGGCTGCTGCCGCCGTGCGGGCTGCTGATGCTGCTGGCGTGGCGGCTGCTCGCCCCGCTCGCGCTGCGCCGCTGGGTGCCGGCGCTGCTCGGCCTGTTCGACGATCTGGTCAGCGGCCAGCCGCT
>JAFKLV010000604.1 GCA_017304125.1 Sphingomonadales bacterium | reverse complement strand
GCCGCCCCGGCGCCGGGGCCACCGCCATGCCGTGACGGAACGAGGTGGCGAGAATGATGCGGCGCTCGCCGCGCGGGCCGAGCGCGGCGGCGGCATTCTTGAGCAGATTGAGCAGCACCTGCAGCAGCGCGTCGCGATTGGCGAGCGCCGGCGGCAGCGACGGATCGAAACGCTCCTCGATCACCACGTCGCGCGCGAAGCCGGTGAGCGCGACGCTGCGGGCATGCGCGAGCAACGGGTAGATATTGAGCGGTTCGAGCGCGAGCGGGCGGGTGTCGGTGAAATCCTCCATCCGGTCGATCAGCGCGGCGATGCGATCGACCTCGGCGATCACCAGCCCGGTCAGTTCCTCGGGCGCGGCGCCGTCGGCGATGAGCTGCGCTGCACCGCGGATGCTCGACAAGGGGTTTTTGATCTCATGCGCGAGCATCGCCGCGGCGCCGACCGCGGATCGCGCGGCAGCGGCGCGGTCGGCCGAATGCCCCAGCCGGCGCGAGGTGGCGGCATTGTGGAGCGTGATCGCGCGCCAGCCGGGGTGATCGGCAAGCTCGACCTGCGCGAAATCGACGCGGATCCGCCCGCTATTGCGCGTCTCGATCTCGGTGTCGAAGGCGGCGAAGCCACGCCCGGCGCGATCCTCCGCCTCACGCGGCAGCGCGAGCACCGCCTGCACCGGTCGCCCGACCATCGCGCGTTCGGAGCGGTTGAGCAGCAATTCGCACTCGGCATTGGCGCGCACGATGCGGTCGTCGGGATCGACCAGCAACAATGCAACCGGCAGCGCGGCGAGAATTTCGCCTTGTTCGGGCGCGCTATCGGCCGGCATCACGCCGCCGCGCGGCTGCGCCACGGGGCGTAGAATTCGGCGAGCATCGCCTGCACGCGCTTCGCATCGGGCTCCTGGTTGACCTTGTTGCGGAACTCGGCCGAACCCGGCAGCCCCTTGGTGTACCAGCCGATATGCTTGCGGGCCATATTGACCCCGGTCATTGTGCCATAATGCGCGAGCATTGCGTCATAATGCTCTGTGATCGCGAGATATTGCTCTTCGATCGAAGGATCGTCGATGCGCCGCCCGGTGGCGAAATATTCCATCACCTGCGACAATATCCACGGCCGGCCATAAGCCCCGCGTCCGATCATCACCCCGTCCGCGCCGGAAAGTTCGAGCGCGCGATCGGCATCCTCGATGCTACAGATATCGCCGTTGACGATCACCGGCACGCTCACCGCCTGCTTGACGCTGCGAACGAAGCCCCAGTCGGCCGAGCCCTTGTACATCTGGTTGCGGGTGCGGCCGTGGACCGTGATCATCTTGCAGCCGAGATCCTCGGCGATCCGCGCGAGTTCGGGGGCGTTGAGGCTATCGTGGCACCAGCCCATCCGCATCTTGAGCGTGACCGGCGCCTTCACCGCCTTGACCACCGCCTCGACGATCCCGGCGGCGAGCTTGAGGTCGCGCATCAGCGCCGAGCCGGCATCGCCATTGGTCACCTTGCGCACCGGGCAACCCATGTTGATGTCGACGATCGCGGCGCCCTTGTCCTCGGCCAGCCTCGCCGCCTCGCCCATCTCATAGGGCGTGCAGCCGACGAGCTGCATCGACACGGGCTCTTCGGAAAGGTGCCACGCGGCCTTTTGCAGCGACTGGCGCGTCTCGCGCAGCGCCGCCTGGCTGGCGATCATCTCGGTGACGTTGAGCCCCGAGCCATAACGGCGCACGAGCGTGCGGAACGGCTGGTCGGTCACGCCGGTCATCGGCGCGAGCACGACCGGATTGTCGATCCGAACCGGTCCGATCTGGATGGGAGCGAGGGTGCGCATGGGTCTGCCTGAAAAATGGGCAGTTAGGCGAAGTCCGCCGCGCTGACAAGGTGCGGTGCGGCGCGCGGGTCAGATTGCGCGGGCGAACACCAGA
>JAFKLV010000603.1 GCA_017304125.1 Sphingomonadales bacterium | reverse complement strand
ACGAATGGACCGATCAGGCCGAGGAACGCGCCTGGTTCCTGTTCGAAGCCACCCGCAAGGGGTGAGGCCGAGCGCCCCGGCCCCTCTCTGTTGAATCGTCATGCCGGACTTGATCCGGCATCCAGGGCAACAAGCGAAGGTGCGTGTGGCTCTGGATGCCCGGTCGAGCCCGGCATGATGTATATTGGCCGATGCTGACGGGCGTTAACGCCCGAGCAGCACGCGCGCCTGCCCGGCGATCTGCGCGAGCATCGCGGCATTGGGGGCCGGCGCGTGGCGCGCGCGATCGACCAGCGCCTTGAACTGCGCGACGCGCGGCGCATTGGCCGTCAGCCATTCCTCGACCAGCTTGCCCGGATCGCCCTTCTCGCTCCGCCCGAGGAATTCGAGCCGCAGCTGCTGGAAGTCGCGCGCCAGCCCGGCGATCAGCAACCGCTCCCACGGATCGCTCGAGGTGATCCGCGCGGCATTGGTCTGCGCCCAGTCGAGGCCCAACGCCTGACCCAGCCGGGTGAAGGCACGCGTCACCTTCACCTCGTCGAGCCGCTGGCGTTCGGACAGATCGGCGAGGCCGACCGCCCCGTCGAGTTCGAACAGCCGCACCACCTTCGCCACCAACGGCACCGGCGCGCCGGCCGCCTCCAGCGAGGCGGCGATCCGCCCGCTCTGCGCGCGCGCTTCCTCGAGCAGCAGGTCGCGGGTCTGCTCGTCGAGATGCGCGACGCCCTTGCCGATCCGCTTGAGCACCGCTTCGGGCGCGGTGCCCGGCGCCGAGACGCGCAGCAGGTCGGCGATCTGCGAGCGCGTCGCCGCGGCCACTTCGTCGAACAGGGCGAGACGGCCGGATTCGGGCATCGCGCTCGTTTCGATCTCGCGCCACAAGGTCGGCAGATCGAACAGCCGCTCGACCACGACGAACATCGCCGCGATATCGGCCAGCGCCGCGCCTTCTTCCTCGGCCAGCTCGAACGGGTGGAGCACGCCGATCCGGTTGACGATGCGATTGGCGAGCTTGGTCGCGACGATCTCGCCGCGCAGCCGGTGCTCGTCGATCGCCTTGCCGAACTTCTCGCGCATCGCCGTCGGGAAGGCGGCGTGGAGATCGGGCTTCAGCGCGTCATCGACCGCGAGCGGGGTGCGCTCGACCGAATCCTGCAGCGCGAGCTTGGCGGTCGCGAGCAGCACGGCGAGTTCAGGCCGGGTCAGCCCGCGGCCCTCGACGCCACGACGCAGCAGTTCGTCATTGGCGGCCAGCCCCTCGACCTTACGGTCGAGCCGGCCGGCATCCTCGAACATCTCGATCACGCGGACATAGCTCGGCAAGGCGCGTGCGCCATCGCCCTCGGCGATCGACAGCGCCAGCGTCTGGAGGCGGTTATCCTCCAGCACGAGATGCGCCACGTCATCGGTCATCGCGCCGAGCAAGGCATTGCGATCATCGAACGCGAGGCGCTTTTCCATCATCTCGCGGTTGAGCGCGATCTTGATGTTGACCTCGTTATCCGAGCAATCGACGCCGGCCGAATTGTCGATGAAGTCGGTGTTGATCCGCCCGCCGCGCGCCGAGAAGGCGATGCGCGCCGCCTGCGTCACGCCGAGGTTGGCGCCCTCGCCGATCGCCACCGCGCGGATGTCCTCGGCGTCGACGCGGAGCCGGTCGTTGGCCGGGTCGCCGACAGTGGCGTTATTCTCCGCCGCCGCCTTCACATAGGTGCCGATGCCGCCGAACCAGATCAGATCGACCGGGCTCTTGAGGATCGCGGAGATCAACGCCGCCGGCTCGATCTCGTCAGCCGCGATATCGAGCGCGGCCTTCACCTCGGGGGTCAGCTTGATCGACTTGGCACTGCGCGGGAACACCCCGCCGCCCTTGGAGATCAAAGCCTTGTCATAATCCTCCCAGCTCGACCGCGGCAGCGCGAAG
>JAFKLV010000602.1 GCA_017304125.1 Sphingomonadales bacterium | reverse complement strand
ACAGGATGTCGAGCGTCGCGATGCGCTCGGCGACCTTGACCGGGTGGTTCATCGCCGGCGGCAGGCAGACGACGCCGTGGCCGATGCCGAGGCGGGTGGTCTTGCCGGCGAGGAAGGCGAGGAAGGTCTCGGGCGCCGACATATGGGCATATTGGGTCAGCGCGGTATGCTCGACCGCCCACACATTGTCGAAGCCCAGTTCCTCCGCCAGCAAGGCCTGCTCGACGATCTCGTGGAACGTCCGCGCCTCATTCTCGCGTGACGTATCCACCATCTGCGCTTCGTAAATGATCGAGAATTTCATAGCGTTTCTCACATGAACTGCCGCGTCGATGGTAATCGGCGGCAAATCGCCCGCCTCATCAATTTTGACCAATTCGTCATCGCGCTCTGGTCCATTTGGAGCAGGCGCCGCCGGCCGCCCGTGGCTAGGCTGGCGGCACTGACGAGAGGATCGCGAAAAATGGGCATGTTCGAAGGCAAGGTGGTGCTGGTGACGGGCGCGGCATCGGGAATCGGGGCCGCCGCGGCGCAGCGTTTCGCGGAAGAAGGCGCGGCGGTGGTCGTCGCCGACATGAACCGCGACGGCGCGGAAACCGTCGCCGAGCTGATCCGCCAGACCGGGGCGCGCGCGATCGGCGTCGCGGCGGACGTGTCGAAGGCCGACGACAATCAGGCGATGGTCAAGGCCGCGGTCGACCAGTTCGGCGCGCTAGATGCCGCCTATCTCAACGCCGGTGCCTATGTGCAGGCGCCGTTCGAGGAAGAGAGCGAAGCCAATTTCGACCGGATGTACGCGATCAACCTCAAGGGTGCGTTCCTCGGGCTGAAGGCGGTGCTGCCGGCGCTGTCGAAGAACGGCGCGGCGGTGGTCACCGCGTCCACCTCGGGGGTGATCGGGCTCAATGTCGCCAGCGCCTATAGCTCCGCCAAACATGGCGTGATCGGGCTGGTGCGTTCGTCGTCGCAGGCGTTCGCGGCACGCGGCACCCGCGTCAACGGCATCTGCCCCGGCCCGGTGGCAACCGCGATCCTCGGCGTGCAGGGCGTGCCCGCAATCGCCCCAGCCGACACGCTCGAAGCGACGCCTTACGCCGGGACGCTGACCCCGCAGCATATCGCCGAGCTGGCGCTGTTCCTTGCCAGCCCGCGCTCGGGCGGGATCAACGGCCAATATATGATCGCCGATGCCGGCTTCCTCGCCAGCTATCCGCCGATGCCCGGCGCGGAGTGAGAAACAGGATTCGTCATTCCCGCACAGGCGGGAATGACGGATTAAAAGTCGCTCAATGCGTCTCGACGCGGATGCGGGTCAGCCGGGTTTCGGCGATCAGCCAGCGGCCGCCCTGGCGGACGTAACGCTCGTGATAATGGCCGAAGCCGTGGAGCGTCGCGAACGGCAGGACGCTGTCGGGGCCGACCCAGATATAATCGTCCATCGCCCAGATACCCTCGGCCGTGTCCGCGCCGGTGAGGGTGATTTCCGGGTTATGCCCGTGATGCGCCGACCGTGCGCCCGCCAGCGCCCCCGAGACCGACGCGACGAAGCCATCCGCCCCGCGGATCAGCAGCGCCTCGTCGCGCGGGGACACGGAATCGCGGAAATCGGTCAGCGCATCCTCGGTGAACACACCGCGCAGCAACGCCCAGTCCTGCGTATCGATCGCGCGGAAATAGCGCGCCTTGAGCGCGCGTATTTCCTCATGCGCGTCGCCGCCGCCGCTCACCGCTCAGGCCGCGAGGAACTTGGCGCGATAATCGGCGAACGGCCGCTCGACCTCGGCCTTGTTCAGCCCGAAATCCTCGAGGCTGTACTTATGCGGCGCGCGATCCTCGCGCTTGTTGTGCTCGACCCATTGCTCCATCCCGGCGCGCACCGCCGGGGTGACATCGACCCCCGCTGCCTCCAGCACGCGCGCGCCCTGCCCG
>JAFKLV010000601.1 GCA_017304125.1 Sphingomonadales bacterium | reverse complement strand
CTGGCGGATTTCGTCGCGCGACATGCCGAACACGATCTTGCGCCACGCCGGCGAGACCGCATTGTAGAGGTGGACGATTGCCTGCCTGGCGCCCTTCAGGCTCTGGAAGCTCGTCTCGATCAGGTCGCGGCGCGATTGCGTCAGCACCTGGATCGTCACGTCATCGGGCACGCGATCGTTGGTGATCAGGCTGGAGATGAAATCGAACTCGGTCGCGCCCGCGGCGGGGAAACCGACCTCGATTTCCTTGAGACCGATCTTCACCAGCAGATCGAAGAAGCGGTTCTTCTTCTCCGCGTCCATCGGGTCGATCAGCGCCTGATTGCCGTCGCGCATATCGGTCGAGAGCCAGCGCGGCGCGGTGTCGATCACCTTCGACGGCCAGGTGCGGTCGGGGATGTTGATGGTCGGAAACGGTCGGTACTTGATGGAAGGATCGCGCAACATGACGGGCTCTCTCTATCGGGAGGAGGGCGGTGGGGTCGTTCGGCTTGGCCCTTAGGCGCGTCGGCGTGCCAGGCACGCGGGCTTGTTCGCGCCTAAGGGCGCGTAAGTCGAAGGAGAAGGCCGAACACCTGCGTCATCGTCTTTTGCGGTAACCCCTGACGGGCGGTGCTGTCCAGCGCTGTTTTGGGTTTACCGTCACCGTCGTTCGGCAAACAGCCGGTCGAGCGGGGTTTGCGGGAGGAGCCAGAACAGCGCGACCAGCGCCGCGCAGGCGATCCCGAGCCACGGCGAGACGAAGGTGAGCGCGAAGCCGAGCGAATAGATCGTCATCGCGAAATAGCCCTTGCGTGTCGTCTGCACGTGATAATTGCGCGCCCGCTCATGCCGCGCCCCGGTATGCGCAACGACGCGCTGCAGCCAGACATAGCCCAGTGCCGGCAGGATCAGCGTGACGAGATAGAGCTGCGACGCCGTCCGGCTGAATTCATGCTCGCCGAGATAGGCGGTGCCGAACGGCACGAGGCTGAGCCCGAACAGCAAGGCGAGGTTCGACCAGATCAGCCCGTTGGTTACGCGCCGCGCATGGCCGAGCAGCCGGTGGTGGTTGCCCCAATAGAGCCCGACATAGACGTAGCTCAGCCCGTAAGCGAGGAAGAGGTGCCACATCGACAGGATGTGGCTGATGCCATCTTCCACCGGCACCTTGAGCTCGAGCACCATGATCGTGATGATGATCGCGATCACGCCGTCCGAAAACGCCTCCACCCGGCCCAGCCCGGTGCCCTCTGCTTCTTCCTCGTCAGCCATATGCGCTTATTTGACGAAAGCGGCGCTGATCTTGAGCTTCACCTCGTCCGACACCATCGGGATGCCGTAGCCGACGCCGAAATCGCTGCGGCGGATCGTCGTCTTGGCGGTGAAGCCGAGATTGTCCTTCGCGCCCATCTTGCCTGCGCCATAGAATTTGGCGGCGAGCGACACCGGCTTGGTCACGCCATTGAGCGTCAGATTGCCGTCGATCTGCGCGGTTTCGCCCTTGGCGGTCACCTTGGTCGACACGAAATGCGCGTCGGCCGGGTTGGCGCCGAAGAAATCGGCCTTGGCGCCTTCTTTCGGCGCGCGGAGCAGGTGCGCGGTGAGCGCGGGATTGGTGGTCAGCACCTTGGAGACCGGGATCGTGATATCGACCTTTGCCGCATCGGGCTTGGCGGGATCGATCGTCAGCGTGCCGGTCGTCTCCCCGAACAGCCCGAAATAGGGCGTGAAGCCGAGGTGATCGACGGTCCATTCGATCAAGGTGTGATTGGGATCGACGGTATAGCTGCCAGCGACCACTGCGGCGGGGTTATGCGATCCCGGCGGCGCCTTGGGCATCTGTGCGACAACCGCCGTGGAGGCGAGCGCAAAGGCGGCGAAATAGGCGAAGCGCATCCTGAAACTCCCGTTCTTCTTCCGCGCGGTTGAACCACAAGCGCGGGCAGGGGGAAA
>JAFKLV010000379.1 GCA_017304125.1 Sphingomonadales bacterium | reverse complement strand
GTCGGGCTGAGCGGCGGGGTGAGCTGCCCGGTCGGCTGCCAGCGCGATCGAGTCGGCATCGTCACCGAATTGTCGGTGCGAATCCGCCACGGCGCCGATGCGGTGTGGGAAGGGCAGGCACAGTCGCTGACCGACACCAGCGCCCCCAATGCCGATGTCCAGGCGATCTCGGCCCGGCTGGCGCATGCGCTGTTCACGGGGTTCCCCGGCGAGAGCGGGCGGACTATCGAGGTGAAATGACCCTCAGCATCAATTCCGCCTTCGACGGCGGCAATATCCGCGTCGTCGGGCAAGACGGTGATCGAATCGATCTGGAGATCGTCAACGATCACCTGTCCGATTTCTATCAATGGTTCTATTTCCGCGTCGCCGGGCTCGCCGGGCAGCGCGTGACCTTCCGCATCACCAATGCGGCGGGATCGGCCTATCCGTTCGGCTGGCCGGGCTATCAGGCGCGCGTCTCGACCGACCGTCGCGAATGGCGGATGATCCCCACCCGCTACGAGCACGGCGTGCTGGAATTCGACTGGGCCGGCGACGCCCAGGTCGCGTGGTTCGCCTATTTCGCGCCTTATACGATGGAGATGCACGCCGATCTGATCGCGCGCATCGCGCCGAAGCCGGGGGTTACGCATCGCGAGTTGGGGCTCAGCCTCGATGGCCAGCCGATCGATTATTTCCGCATCGGCAGCGGCGCGAAGCAGGTGTGGCTCTACGCCCGCCAGCATCCCGGCGAATCGATGGCCGAATATTGGATGGAAGGCGCGCTCGACTGGCTGACCAGCGCTGCCGCGCGCGATCTGCTCGCCACGGCGACCGTCCATGTCGTCCCCAATATGAACCCGGACGGCACCCGGCGCGGGCATCTGCGCACCAATGCGGCGGGGGTGAACCTCAACCGCGAATGGCACGCCCCGACGGCGGCGCGCAGCCCGGAGGTATTGTGCGTCCTCAAGGCGATGGACGAAACCGGGGTCGATTTCGCGATCGACGTCCACGGCGACGAGGCGATCGCCGCCAATTTCATCGCCGGGTTCGAGGGCATCCCGTCATGGACCGACGCGCAGGGCGAGAAATTCTACGAATTCGGCCGCCGGCTCGCCGCCGCGACTCCCGATTTCCAGACCGAAAAGGGTTATGAGAAATCCGCCCCGGGCAAGGCCAATCTCTCGATGTCGACCAACCAGCTCGCCGAGCGATTCGGCGCGGTGTCGGTGACGCTGGAGATGCCGTTCAAGGATCATGCGGTGAATGCGGACCCGGTGTTCGGCTGGAGCCCGGAACGCTCGCGCGGTCTCGCCGTCTCGTGCCTCGAGACGCTGGCCGGCATGATCGACGGGATCTGACGCGATGGAGCTGCGCGAGGGCGGGCTGGACGATGCGCGGGTCGGCGCGCTGATCGACCTGCATCTCGCCGAAGCGCGCGGCTCGACCCCGGCGGACAATGCCCATGCGCTGGGCGCGGCGGCGCTCGATCGCCCCGACATCAGCTTCTGGGCGATATGGGAGGGCGAGGAATTGCTCGGCATCGGCGCGTTGCGCGCGCTCGATGCGGGGCATGGCGAGCTCAAATCGATGCGCACCGCCCCGGCGCATCTGCGCCGCGGGGTGGGGCGGGCGATGCTCGCGCACCTCGTCGCGCTGGCGCGGGCGCGGGGCCACGCGCGGGTCAGCCTCGAAACGGGCACGGCGCCGATGTTCGATGCAGCGAACCGGATGTACGAGGCGGCCGGGTTCGTCGATTGCGCGGCTTACGGGGGTTATCCGGCGAGCCCGCACAATCGCTTTATGACGCTGGCGCTGTAGGACTGAGCGGGAGCATTTGCTGGCGACGCAGGTAGCCGTTGAGTGAAAGCGGCAGACCGGCCATACAGGTGATGGCGCCGCCACGCACGGCTCCCGGGGCATAGTAACCCCGAGCACAGCAGTTGGGCTGCCTGATGCAGCTCACACATCCTTGACCCTTATGGTCGGGGAGCCTGCGACGCATGTCCAGGGCTCTCCAGCCTAAAGGTCGTAGGGGCCGGCTGTGTTCCGGTTTACTAACTCCCCGATCACCAAGGATCAGGTGTGAAGTCGAAGCGCGGGGGCGTACCGCCATCGGCTTTCGGGGAGAACGGGAATGCCACGAGGCACCCGACACATCCTTACCGGAACGCTTTGTCGGACGCGCCTCGGCTATGCGCTGGCGATCGACGACGGCGGAATATGGAGACTGGATATCGGGGCGATGTGGCGATCAAAGCGCTTCATAGGCCAGCGCGTCATCGTCGAAGGCGTTCGTGCGGGGTTCGATTTGTTGGACGTTCAGCGGCTCGAAGTCTTGTCGGCTCCAAACATTCCACCGAGCCCTTGAATAGCTATTTCCGGCCCATTGCCGTCCATGGGTCCGGGCTCTAGCAATGCGCGGATGAGCAATCCCCGCGGCATCCCGCTTTCGCTATTCGCCTTTTCGATCTTCTATGGCGGCATGGTCTGCATCGCGGGCGTGCTGGGTAACAAGCAGGTCGCCTTGGGGCCGCTCGCGGTGGAGGCGGGGATCTTCGCTTTCCTGCTGCTCGTCGTCACCTCCAGCGCGGTGGCCGAGCTGCACGGGCATGTCATCGCCAACCGGTTGGTCAGGATCGGTTTCGTGCCGCTGATCGTCTCGCTGTTGCTCACCCTCGTCGTGCTCGCGGTGCCCGCCTCGCCCGAGATGGACCCGGCGCGGCTCTCCGCGTTCGAGACGATGATGACCGGCACGCCGCGCATCTGGCTCGGCGGGATCGTCGCTTACGGCACCTCGCAGACGCTCAACGTCACGATCTTCGCCTGGCTCAAGAAGGGGGAGGGCGGGCGCCTGTTGTGGCTGCGCGCGGGAATCGCCAGCGTGCTGAGCCAGGTGGTCGATACCCTGCTGTTCGTCACGATCGCTTTCTGGGGCGTCTTCCCGATCGGCGCGCTGCTCGTCGGGCAGATGCTCGCCAAGGTCACGCTGTCGGTCGTTCTGGTGCCGTGGCTGATCTATCTGTTCGTCGCGCTGGGGCGGAAGCTGGACGGGGCGGGATTAGAACCCTAAGCGCGCGCGCATGACCGATCACCGCCCCTCGCCCGATCTGCTCGCCAAGGCCGAAACTCTGGTCGTGGCGCTGCCCTATCTCCAGCGCTACGCCGGCAAGACCTTCGTGGTGAAATATGGCGGCCACGCGATGGGCGATCCCGAGGCGCAGCGCGATTTCGCCGAGGATGTCGTGCTGCTCAAGGCGGTCGGGATCAACCCGGTCGTCGTCCACGGCGGCGGGCCGCAGATCGGCTCGATGCTCAAGCGGCTCGGGGTCGAATCGCGCTTCGTCGACGGGCTGCGCGTCACCGATGCGGAAACCGCGCAGGTCGCCGAAATGGTCCTCGCCGGCTCGATCAACAAGGAAATCGTCAGCTGGATCAGCCGCGCCGGGGGGCGCGCGGTCGGCATTTCGGGCAAGGACGCCGGGCTGGTGCAGGCGGAAAAGGTCGGGCGTACCCAGCCCGATCCGCTGCAGGGGATCGAGCGCAACGTCGATCTCGGCTTCGTCGGCGAGCCGGTGGCGGTCGACCGGCGGCTGATCGATTCGCTGGTGAAGGACGGGATCATCCCGGTGATCGCGCCGGTCGCCGCGGGGGCCGACGGCCATACCTATAATATCAACGCTGATACGATGGCCGGCGCGATCGCCGCCGCGCTGGGCGCGTCGCGCTTCTTCCTGCTCACCGATGTCGCCGGCGTGCTCGACAAGCAGGGCGAACTGATGACCGACCTCACCCCGGCCGATATCGCCGGGCTGCGCGCCGACGGGACGATCTCGGGCGGCATGATTCCCAAGCTCGAAACCTGCGTCGCGGCGGTCGAGGCCGGGGTCGATGCCGCGGTGGTGCTCGACGGGCGGGTGCCGCACGGGATGCTGCTGGAAATCTTCACACGGCGCGGCGCAGGGACGTTGATACGCCGCAAGTGACTCTAAACGCGCCCTGTTTGGCGCGGGGATTGTCGTTAACGTCCAATTAGGAATCGTAAAAAGAAGGTAAACGCTCCTCCGCCGAGTCGGAAATCAGGTCCCAGCTCGTAGCTTTGCGCAAATGGGAGCGAATGATGAAAACGATAGCGTTAACGGGGGCCGTCGCTTTGGCGGTCATGGCACCGGCAGCCTATGCGGCGCCGACGATTACCTTTGCCGGCGGATCAGGCACCACAGCGGCCGGAACGACGGTTTTCCAGAATTTCGACAGCTATGCGCCGGGCACGTTGATCGGCACCAAAACCTACGCGCTGGATGCCAATAGCAGCAACGGCGCTCGCCCGGCCTTTGGCAGCACGGGCAATTTCGCGTCGGTCGTCGGGGGCGGCAAATATTCCGTCGACTTCGGCGCGACCAACGTCTTCTCGTTCGTGCTGGGCTCGCTCGACACGTTCAACAAGCTGACGCTGCTGTTCTCTGACAACAGCACGGTGACCTATCTGGGTGGCCAGATCATCGGCGGCCTGTCGTTCATCAGCGGCGACCAGCACAGCGCGCTGAGCAACGGGGTGGTGACCTACCGCACCAATGGCGGGCCGCTGATCGTCGGCGCGACCTTCAGCTCGACGAGCAATTCGTTCGAAATCGACAATCTCGCCCGCGGCGGTGTGCCGGAACCGGCCACCTGGGCGCTGATGATCCTCGGTTTCGGCGCGATCGGCGGGGCAGTGCGCTCGCGTCGGCGCGTGGCTGCCAACGCCTGATCACGGCAGGATCGCAAGATCATGGGAGCCGTCGGCGGTGACGCCGGCGGCTCCTTTCGCATGTCGAAGGCCGCTGCGCGCGGATTTCCGCGCACATCGTCAAAAGCAATCCCGATCTTTGGTGCGGGCGATTGTTAACGTCCTAAAATGGAGCGCAAAATTTACAACAGTTGATTGGTCTCGTCAGGCGTCGATCGCTTAATGAAGATGAAATTAAGGGTTCGTGTTTCGCCTGAGTGGGAGTTGCGTGATGAAGACCATCGCATTGTTCGGGGCCGCTGCGCTGGCGGTTATGGCAGCCGGCGCTCAGGCGGCGCCGACGATTAGCTGGGCCGGCGGGACGGGGACGACTGCGCCGGGGACGACGGTCTTCCAGGATTTCGACGGCTATGCCGCGGGCGCGTCGATCGGGGCTGATGCATTTGCTTATGGTGCCGCCACCAATACCGGCGCGCGGCCGGCTTTTGGCAGCACCGGCAATTTCGCGGCGGTTCTTGGCGGCGGAAACTATACGGTGAACTTCGGCCCGACCAATCTGTTCTCGTTCGTTTTGGGGTCGCTGGACACGTACAATACGTTAACGCTCTTCCTCGCCGACAATAGCAGCATCAGCTATGCGGGCGGGCAGATGATCGGCGATCACGCTTTTTCGAGCGGCAACCAGGCGATTGCGACGAGCAACGGCGTGGTGACGTTCAATGCCAATGGCGGTCCGAAGATCGTCGGGGCGGCCTTTAAATCGTCGCAGAATTCATTCGAGTTCGACAATCTCGCGGTCGCCGCCGCCGGCGTGCCGGAGCCGTCGACCTGGGCGATGATGATCATCGGCTTCGGCGCGGTCGCCGGGGTGATGCGGCGGCGCCGGGCGGTGACCGCGCACGCCTGACCACCAGGTCAATTCGGGATCGCAAAAACGGGAGTCGTCGGCTGCGATGCCGGCGGCTCCTTTCCTTTGCGCGATGCCGCCCCATATCGACAGTCCTTGCGTCGGGCGGTAGGCGTCGGGTGCCAGTCAACAAGTAAAGAGGGCCGCGTGCTGACGCTCACCATCATCCAGATCCTGCAGGTGTTGCTCAATGTCACCTGGTGGGTGATCGTGATCCAGTTCGTCCTGTCGCTGCTGATCGCCTTCAACGTGATCAACATGCAGTCGAACTTCGTCCGCACCCTCGCTTATGGCTTCGACCGGTTGACCGAGCCGCTCTATCGCCCGCTGCGCCGCATCCTGCCCAATCTCGGCGGGCTCGATCTGTCGCCGGCGCTGGTGCTGCTGGCGATCGCGATCCTGCGCATCATCCTCAACAATGTCGCCGCCAGCGTCATGATGGGCGGTGTCTGAACGCCTGGCGCGAAACCGATAGCGGCATTGCGCTCGCGATCCGCGTCACCCCGCGCGGCGGGCGTGACGCGCTGGCCGCGGGGACCGACGAGCATTTCGCCGCGCGCATCGCCGCAGCCCCGGTCGACGGCGCGGCCAATGCGGCATTGATCGCGCTGGTCGCCAAAACCTTCGGCGTGGCGAAGCGCGATGTGACGATCACCGGCGGCGAAAGCGCGCGGCTCAAGCGGCTGGCGATCGCCGGCGATACGCGGGCGCTGGCCGAATGCGCGCGCGCGCTCTATGGCGAGACCCCATGACGGCTACGATCATTGACGGAAAAGCATTTGCTGCCGGGCTGCGCGCCCGCGTGGCGGACGGCGCGGCGCGGATTTTGGCGGAGGCCGGGCGCAAGCCGGGGCTCGCGGTCGTGCTGGTCGGAGAGGACCCGGCGTCGTCGGTCTATGTCCGCTCCAAGGGCAAGGCGACCGTCGCGGCCGGGATGGAGAGCTTCGAGCATCGCCTCCCCGAAACCACCGGCGAGGCCGAATTGCTCGCGTTGATCGCCCGGCTCAACGCCGATCCGGCGGTCGACGGCATCCTCGTGCAATTGCCGCTGCCCAAGCATATCGACGAGCGCGCGGTGATCACCAGCATCGACCCCGAAAAGGACGTCGACGGTTTCCACCCGGTCAACGCCGGGCGGCTGGCGACCGGGCTCGAAGGGTTCGTGCCGTGTACGCCTTATGGCTGCCTGATGCTGCTCAAGGACCAGTTGGGCGATCTTTCCGGGCGCGACGCGGTGGTGATCGGCCGCTCGAACATCGTCGGCAAGCCGATGGCGCAATTGCTGATCCGCGAAAGCTGCACCGTCACGGTGGCGCATTCGCGCACCCATGATCTGCCCGATGTCGTGCGCCGCGCCGATATCGTCGTCGCGGCGGTCGGCCGTCCGGCGATGGTCAAGCCCGATTGGGTCAAGCCGGGCGCGACGCTGATCGACGTCGGCATCAACCGCACCGAGGCGGGGCTGGTCGGCGATATCGATCCGGCCTGCGCCAGTGTCGCGGGAGCGATGACCCCGGTGCCGGGCGGGGTTGGGCCGATGACGATCGCCTGCCTGCTGCGCAACACGCTGGTTTCGGCGTGCCGGCGGCTGGGCGTGGCCTATTCCATCTGATGATCGAGCTGTTCCTCTCGGCCTTCGTCACCTTCTTCGTGGTGATCGATCCGCCGGGATGCGCGCCGATCTTCGCCGGGCTGACCGCGGGCGCGACGGCGGAGCATCGCCGCGCAATGGCGGTGCGCGCGGTCGGCGTGGCGGCGCTGATCCTCACGGTCTTTGCGCTGTTCGGGGAGAAATTGCTCCACGGGCTCGGGATCGAGCTGGCGAGCTTCCGCATCGCCGGCGGGGTGATGCTGTTCCTGATCGCGCTCGAAATGGTGTTCGAAAAGCGCACCCAGCGCCGCGAGGATCGTGCCGCGAAGGTCACGCCGGCCGAGGCGGAAGATGTCTCGATCTTCCCGATGGCGATGCCGATGATCGCCGGCCCCGGCTCGATCGCCTCGGTGATGCTGCTGATGGCGCGGAGCGACGGGCTGGAACGAAGCCTGATCGTGCTCGCGGCGATGTGGCTCAATCTGGTGATCGCGCTGATCGCCCTGCTCGCCGCGGGGAGCCTGATGCGCGTCCTTGGGCCGAAGATCGAGGCGGTGGTCACCCGGCTGCTCGGCGTGCTGCTCGCGGCGCTGGCGGTGCAATTCGTGATCGACGGGCTGCAGTCGCAGTTTCATTGAAGCGTCCACCCGGGCCTGCGCCGGGGTGGTTTCCGCTATTCGATCTTGAACGCGCGCAGCGGCAGATCGGCGGGCAGCGGCACCGCGACCAGCCACGGGAAGCGCTCGCCATTCGCCAGCCGCGAATAGAAACCGTCCGGCGCGCGGGCGCGATAGATCGTCGATTCCGCCATGTTCGGGCACAGCAGCAGCAGCGTCGCGCCATGCCGCTTCATGATCGCACGCGCCTGCTCGGGTGAGCCCGTAAAGGCGTGCTGGACGTCGAGGATCGCATCGCCATTGCGGTGATAGGGGCCGGCGATCGCCGAATGATGCGTCAGCGTGATCAGCCGCGGGCCGAGATCGACGAAGGTGAACACGGTCTGCGCCGGCAGCCGATTGAGCGGCTCCATCGCCGGCATCGTGACGCAGCGCCCGTTCGCCTTGTTGACGCGGTTGATATAGGGCGTCGGCTTGTCGATCGTGGTCCATTGCAGCGTCAGGCTGGCGAACAGCCCCGAGATCAGCACGAACGCCAGGACCGGGCCGAGCACGCGCACGAAGACCGAACGGTGGTTGAGCAGCAGCGGCAGCAGCAGCCAGGCGAGCGCGGAAACGCCGGGCACCGCGAGCATCTGCGCCGCCGGCCCGGCGCGAATCTGCCACAACAGCATCGCGACGGCGAAAGCGGCGAACAGCAGCACGCTGGCCCAATTGACCATCGCGGCAGTGCCGCGCGCGCGCCACGTCGCGAGTCCCGCGCCAACCAGCCCCATCACCGGCAAAGCGGCGACCGGGAAGCCGGTGCGGAAGGCGTGTTTGTAGATCGGCTTGGCCTCGCGGATATTGCCCAGCCAGTTGCGATACAGCTCGTCCGACACCTGTTCGGGCCGCCCGAGGCATTGCGGAAAGACCAAGGCGAAACCCGCGGCGATCACCCCGCCGGCGACGATTGCCAGCACCAGCCGCAGCTCGCGCCGCTGCGGCGAGATCCACGCCAGCACCAGCAGGAAGGCGCCGGCCGCAACCATCACCGACAGCCACACCGGGGTCAGCGCGTCGCAGCGCGCGACGCGATTGGCGTAGGAGGCGAAGCCGGCATAGCCCGCCGCCGATCCGCCCGCGAGCGTCAGCGCATAGGTGGCGAGCCGGTCGCGCGCCTCCGCCTGCCACACCCAGCGCAGCGTGATGATCGCCCCGGCCATCACCGAATAGGGCAGCATCTCCAGCCCGATGGTCAGCGATATCGCGCTGGCGAGGCCGACGATCGCGCCGCCGCGCGCGCCCTTGGGATCGCACAGCCCGGCGACCGTCAGGCTCAGCATCGCGAGCTGCCAGCCGTGGTGATCGATCCGCTCGGGCATGAACATCAGCAGCGCGACGGTCGAGCACAGCATGAACACCACCGCCAGCGGCCATGCCAGCGGCGCGACGAGTCGCCGTACCGTCGCCGCCAGCCCGACCAGCGCGAGCGACAGCGGCAGCAACGGCGCGATGCCGCACGCCAGCCGCTCGGCCTCGGCATTGCCGACGAATGGCCGCAGCAGCAGGATCAGCCCGGCGATCGGCAGGTCGACGAGCCGGGTCCAGTGGATGTTGAAGCCGACCGGCGGGTCGAGCCGGTAGTTACGCAGATCGTACCAGCCCTGCCCGGCGAGCAAGGCGCGGACCTGCATCAGCCGCATATTGTCGTCGGTATCGCCCAGCGACAGCCAGTGGATCGCCGACCAGCGCTGTGCCACGAACCAGATCGTGATGATCGCCCAGGCGAACAGGGTCAGCCGCAGCCAGTGCCGGTCGAGCTGGGCGAGAGACGACGGGACGTCGCGCTGTATCAAGGGGACTTTCCTCAATCGGCCGACGCCACTAGACGGCGGGGCGGGTAATTGCCGGTTCGCCGCTGTATCGCGGCCGGCGTAAAGGGCAAGGCGTGGAAGCGGTTCTGAAGCATATCCGATCACCCGAGATGCGCGAGGTTTTCTGGCAGCTGGTGCGCTTCGGCTTCTTCGGGGGGCTGTCGACGCTGATCTATGCGGCGGTCTACTGGCCGTTGGCGACCTATGCGCAGAAGGAATGGCCGCTCGGCAATAGCGCGACCTGGCCGGTGGTGGCCAATTTGCTCGGCTATGTCGCGGCGGTCTTGTCGGGCTATGTCATGCATAGCCGCTGGAGCTTCCGTGGCCATGGCACGCGCGACAATCTGGCGCGGACCGGCGGGCGCTTTTTCATCTCCTCGCTAGTCAGCCTGGGCATGAATACCTTCTTCGTGTGGCTGCTGACCGGCCCGATGCACGGGCCGACGTGGTGGCCGCTGGTGCCGGCCGTGTTCTTCACCCCGCTGATTACCTTCGTTATCAACCGCTTGTGGGTGTTCGCCTGATGGACCGCCGCGTTTATGACCGCATGGCGGAGCATGACAGCACGCATTGGTGGTATCGCGCGCGCCGCGACATCCTCGCCGATTTCATCACGCGCGAGGGGCATTTGCCCCGGCAGGCGCGGATTCTCGAGATTGGCTGCGGCACCGGGCATAATCTGCCGATGCTCGCCAGTTTCGGCACGGTCGATGCGATCGAGATCGATCCCGCCGCGCGCGACATCGCCAGCCAGCGGCTCGGCAAGCCGGTCGGCGCCGCGCCGCTGCCGTCGCTCACGGATGTGCCCAAGGGGCAGTACGACCTGATCGCGGTGCTCGATGTGGTCGAGCATATCGAGGACGATGTCGCCGCCCTGCGCGCGATGCGCGAGCGACTCGCGCCGGGCGGGCGCATCCTGATCACCGTGCCGGCGCATCAATGGATGTGGAGCGCGCATGACGTGGTGAACCACCACCACCGCCGCTATTCCAAGACGACGCTGGCCGAGGCGATCGCCGCCGCCGGGCTGCGCCCGCGCAAGCTCGGCTATTTCAATTCCTTGCTGTTCCCGCTTGCCGCGGGCGCGCGCGTTGCCGGACGGCTCACCGGGCGCGACGACAGCGACGACAGCCCGCCGCCGGGGCCGGTCAACCGGCTGTTCGAAACGATCTTCCGTATCGAACGCCACCTCGTCGGCCGCGTGCCAATGCCGCCGGGGGTGTCGATCCTGTGCTTCGCCGAGCCGGTTTAGGACCAGCCGGCCACGCGCACCCGTCACCCCGGCCTTGAGCCGGGGTCCATCGGGAGGCAGGCGCGGAACAAGCGGTTCCGGCCGCAGAGTTCGAGGCACAATGGATCCCGGCTCAAGGCCGGGATGACGGGCGGGGCTTTACGCGAACGCCACTTCCGCGCGATCCACCGTGGCCGTCGCTTCGACGTAACTCGCGCAATTGCCTGACCAATTCTGGTAGATGCGGCCGTTCGCCGCCTTGTACCAGCTGTTGCAATGCGGATCGGCCCACACCGTCCCGGCCAGCGATTGTTCGATCCGCTGGTAGAAACGCTCCTGCCCGTCGGCGGTGACGTCGGCGGCCGCGGCGCCCTCCGCCTCCAGCGCGGCGAGCGTCTTGAGCATGTAATTGACCTGGGTCTCGATCATGAAGCTGATCGAATTGTGGCCGAGGTTCGTGTTCGGGCCGTAGAGGATGAACATATTGGGGAAGCCCGACACCATGATGCCGAGATAGGCCTCCGGCCCCTCGCGCCAGGTCTCGGTCAGCGTCTTGCCACCGCGGCCCGCCACGTCCATCGACCAGTTCCACTGCGTCGTTTCGAAGCCGGTCGCGAACACAAGCACATCGAGATCGTGGACGCCGTCGCGGGTGCGCACCCCCGCGCGCTCGATCCGCTCGATCGGGGCGGTTTCCAGCGTCACATTGTCGCGCACCAGCGCGGGATAATAATCGTCGGTCAGCAGCACGCGCTTGCAGCCGATCGGATAATCCGGGGTCAATTTGGCGCGCAGCGCATCGTCGGGCACCTGCGCCGCGAGATGGTCGAGCGCGGTGCGGGTGAAGGCGGCGCGCCCTTCCGGGGTCCATTGGAACGCCTGCCACGAGAAATTGTCCGCCTGATCGAACAGCATCTGCCGCTGCATCGCGCCGAGCCTCATCGCCACGTCGATATTGGTGGCGAGCAGCATCTTCGCCTCCGGGGTGACCGGCTGGTCGTTGCGCGGGACGCACCAATTGGCGGTGCGCTGAAAGACCGTGAGATGCCCGGCGACCTTGGCGATTTCGGGGATTAGCTGCACCGCGCTCGCCGCCGATCCGATCACCCCGACGCGCTTGCCGGTCAGGTCGGTGCCGTCGGGCCAGTCCGCCGCATGCCATTTGGCCCCGGCGAAATCATCGACCCCCCCGATAGCGGGGAAGGTCGGGCGGCTGAGCTGGCCCAGCGCGGGCACCAGCACGTCGGCGGTATCACGCGCGCCTTGTTCGGTCTCGATCGTCCATTGCCGCGTGCTCTCGTCCCACGACGCGCGGGTGACGCCCTCGTTGAGCCGCAGCGAATCCGCCAGCGCGAACTGGTCGATCAGCGAGCGGGCATAATCGTGGATCTCCGCGCCGCGCGCGAAATGGTGGCTCCACAACGGATTGGGCGCGAAGCTGAACTGATAGAGGATCGCCGGCACGTCGCAGGCGACCCCCGGATAGCGATTCGCCCGCCACGTCCCGCCGACCGATTCGGCATGTTCGTAGATCGTCACCTGATGCCCGGCCTGTCGCGCGAGGATCGCCGCGCACAACCCGCCCATCCCCGCGCCCACGATTGCGATGCGTTTCGCCACAGCCACTCTCCGTTCGCTTTTGCCGGCAGGATGCCGTGTCGTGCGCGCGGAGGGAAGCGAAATAAGTCGGTTGCTTTAGGGGGCGGCGCACCGCCCCCCACGCCATCAGATCGCGTCGAGCGCCTGCGCGAAATCGGCGATCAGATCGTCGGCATCCTCCACCCCGATCGAGATGCGCACCAGATTGTCGGTGATCCCCAGCGCCTGTTTGCGCGCATCGGGCACCGAAAGATGGGTCATCCCGGCCGGATGGCTGGCGAGCGTCTCGGTGCCGCCGAGGCTCACCGCCAGTTTGGCGATGCGCAGCGCGTCGAGGAAGCGGAATGCCTCCGCCTCGCCGCCCTTGAGGTAGAGCGAGAAGGTCGATCCCGCGCCGGTGCAATGCCGGCGATAGATATCCGCCTGCCGCGCATCCTTGCCGCCTTCGAGAAAGCCGAGATAGCCGACGCGCTCGACCTTGGCATGGCCGGCGAGGAAGGCGCAGACCTTGGCGGCATTCTCGCCGGCGCGGCTCATGCGCAATTCCAGCGTCTCGAGCGAGCGCAACAGCATCCACGCGGTATTGGGGTCGCAGATCGTGCCGATCGTGTTGCGCATCAGCCGGATCGTATCGATATGCTCCTTGCGCCCGAGCACCCCGCCGGCGACCAGATCGCTATGCCCGCCGGCATATTTGGTCAGCGAATAGACCACGATATCCGCGCCCTGCTTCAACGGCTTGTGCCACAGCGGCCCGAGGAAGGTATTGTCGATCGCGATCGGCGGCTTGGCGGCATGGTTGGCGAAGATCGCGTCGCGGCTCGCCGCCACCGCCTCCACGTCGACCAGTGCATTGGTCGGGTTGGCGGGGCTTTCGAGATAGATCAGCGCGACATTGCCCGATGCTGCCTTGCCCAGCACCGTATCGATCTCGGCCCGCGTCGCGCCGGCGGGAAAGTCGAGCCAATGCACCCCGAACCGCCCGAGGATGCGCGCGATCAGCGTTTCCGTCGCGGCATAGAGCGGCCCCGAATGGACGATCGTGTCGCCGGGCTTGACCATCGACAGGAACAAGGTGGCGATCGCCGACATGCCGGAGGAGAAGGCCAGCGCATCCTCCGCCTCCTCCCAGATCGCCAGGCGATCCTCCAGAATCTCCTGATTGGGGCCGTTGAAACGCGAATAGACCAGGCCTTCCGCGCCGCCGGGGCGCTTGCCCGTCACGCCCTCGAAATGGCGCTTGCCGGCGGCGGCGCTGGGAAAGACGAAGGTGGAGGTAAGGAAGATCGGCGGCTTCAGCGCGCCTTCGGACAGCGCCGGATCATAGCCATGGCCCATCATCAGCGTGGCGGGCTTGAGCTTGCGGCCCCCGATCCGGTCCACGTCGGGGCGCGGCGAGACGCGCGGGTCCGTGCGCCCGTCCACCTCGTCGTGGCCGGTGTCGTTGCTTTTGGTCATCATGATCTCCGAGCGCATGGCGGCGCGCCGGGGTCATCCGGCGCGCGGCCCGTGATGCCGGATAACGTGCCGGAATTTCAGCTGCCGCGATAGGGGACGAAGCTGCCCATCACGCAACTGCCGCTGTCGATCCGCGTCGTCAGATCGCGCGTCCGCGCGATATCGCCGCGGCACAGCCGGCTGGTATATTGCCGCGTGATCAGCGCATCGCCGCGCGCCACCGCCTCGCAGCCGCCGCCGGTGTCGTTGACGTAAGCCAGCTTGGGGCTGACGCGATAAATCAGCCGCGGGCCGATCGACTTGAGCGAGGCATTGTTGAACCGGGTGTCGAGGCAATCCATCGGCTTGCCCGGGGTCAGGCCACTGACCTCCTTCTGGAACGCCGCCTCGTTGCTGGCCGCGCGATCGGCCTGCGACGGCGAGGAAGCCAGCGCGACCGCCCCAGCGCCCAGCGCCGCGGCGGCCAGCGGAATAAGGACCATACGCATCACGAACACTCCTTCATGCCCCGCACAGCCTATATAATGCGGTCAGCCGCGAAATTCATCCTTTGCGCGCCGCCGCGCGGCAAGCGTCGCAGCATCGGGCGCGCGCAGGAAGGGATTGGTGTCGCGTTCCAGCGCGATCGTCGTCGGGACGGTCGCCTCGCCGGCGGCGCGTGCGGCGTTGACCTGCGCCATCCGCGCGACGATCGCGGCATTGTCGGGCTCGGCGACAAGCGCGAAGCGGCCGTTCGCCTCAGTATATTCATGCCCGCAATAGACTTGCGTCTCCGGCGGCATCGCGGCGAAGCGCCGCATGTTGGCCAGCATCTGCGCCGCATCGCCCTCGAACAACCGGCCGCAGCCCATCGCGAACAAAGTATCGCCGGTGAATACCGCGGCGTCATCGGCAAAGTGGAAGGCGATATGCCCCGCGGTATGCCCCGGCACCGCCAGCACCGTGGCGTGCCGCGTGCCGAGCGTCACGATGTCGCCCTCGCCGACGCCGTGCGCGAGCGTGTCGATCTTGGCGCGCTCCGCCTCGGGGCCGATCACCGTCGCGCCGGTCGCGGCGACGATCGCGGCATTGCCGCCGATATGATCGGGGTGCCAGTGCGTGTTCCACACCTGCCCGATCGTCCAGCCGTGCGCGGCGGCGGCATCGAGCACCGGCTGCGCCTCGCCGGGATCGACCACCATCGTCTCGCCGCTCTCGGCATCGTGGACCAGCCAGCTGTAATTGTCGTTGAGCACCGGCACGCGGATCACGTCGAGATGGGTCATGCGAGGCTCCTTCGGGCGGCGAGCGCGGCGGCGCCGAGCATCTCGGTCAGCGCCGCGGCGTGGCGATAGTGGGAGAGCGGGGCGGCCTGCCCCGCCCATAATGAGGTATAATCGCCGCGCCCCGCGCTCTCGGCCCGTTTGCGCAACGGCGCGAGCGCGGCGCTGGCGGTGGGGAAGGGCGGAACGGTTGCGTTGACCGCGCCCAGCGTGTCGATCAGCCGGTTGCGGATGCCGCGCGCCAGCCCGCCGGAAAACAGATTGGTGAACACGCTGTCGCCCGCCTCTGGCCCGGCGAGCGCGGCGCGGTGGATCGCGCTGGCACGGCTTTCCTCGGTCGACAGCTAGGCGCTGCCCGCCTGCGCCCCGGTGGCGCCGAGCACGATCGCGGCCGCCGCGCCACGCGCATCGGCGATTCCGCCCGCGGCGATCACCGGCACGTCGACCGCATCGGCGATCTGCGGGACGAGCGCGAAGGTGCCGACCGGGCGATGGCCGTGGAGGAAATGCCCGGCATGCCCGCCCGCCTCATAGCCCTGCGCGATGATCGCATCGCACCCGGCCTTCGCCAGATGCCGCGCCTCCGCGACATTGGTCGCGCTGGCGATGATTCGCGCGCCGGTCGCGCGGGCGCGGGCGAGCAGATCGGGGGCGGGGAGGCCGAAATGGAAGCTGACGATATCGGGCCGCGTCTCCTCGACGACATGCGCGGCGTCGCCGTCGAACGGCCGGCGCGCCGGCGGCGCGTCGCCGCCCGGCGTGATGCCCTCCGCCGCATAGAGCGGGGCGAGCAATGCGCGCCACGCGCTGTCGTCGACGTCCTGCGGCGGTTGGTGGCAGAAGAAATTGAGGTTGAGCGGCCCGACGACCGAGGCGCGCACCGTCGCCACCTCGGTCAGCAGCCGGTCGGGGGCGAACATCGCCCCGGCGAGCGATCCAATTCCGCCGCCGCGGATCGCGGCGATCGCGAGGCCGGCGTCGCCGAACCCCGCCATCGGCGCCTGGATCACCGGATAGCGCGCGCCGAGCGCGGCGAAGAAATCGGGCTTGCTCACCACGTCCCGGTATTGGGCATCGACGCCCACGGCTCCTGCGGCGGCAGCGTGCCGTCCTGCAGCAGCTCGACCGAGATGCCGTCGGGCGATTTGACGAACGCCATATGCCCGTCGCGCGGGGGGCGGTGGACGATATGCCCGGCGTCCTGAATCCGCTGGCACGTCGCGTAGATGTCGCTGACGCGATAGGCGAGGTGACCGAAATTGCGCCCGCCGCCGTACACCTCGGGCTCCTTGCCCTCGGTCGGCCAGTTATAGGTCAGCTCGACCTCGGCCTGCGCGCGCTCGCCATTGGCGGCGATATCCTCGGGCGCGGCGAGGAAGATCAGGGTGAAGCGCCCTGCTTCGCTCTCCATCCGCCGCACTTCCTTCAGCCCGAGCAGTTCGAAGAAGGCGATCGTCTTGTCCGGGTCGGTGACGCGGATCATCGTGTGGAGATATTTCATCATTTCGCTCCCGTGGGGGTATCGAATTGCGCCAAAGCCTGCCCGGCGGCAATCCCTGCCGGCGCGGTCGGCGCGATGCGTTGCGCGGCGTTCCATGCCGCCTTGGCGCCGGCGGCATCCCCGCTGAGCGCGGCGATATTGCCCGCCTCGAGCTGGACCTGCGCATCATCCGGCGATCGTTTCAGCGCTTCGGCGATATCGCTCCTGGCGCGCGGCAGGTCGTTGGTCCGCCGTGCCAGCGTGGCGGAGAGCAGCCAGGCGAGCGGATCGTCCGCCGCATCATGCATCGCGGCGTCGAGATCGGCGCGCGCGCCCTTCATGTCCCCCGCCGCGACCAAAGCGCGGGCGCGATCGAGATGCGCCTCGCCCAGCTGCAATCCCTTCAACGTCCCCGCCGCCAGCGCGGCATCGAGCGCGGCGCGTCCCTTGGCGGGATCGCCGGCGGCAAGCCGGGCATTGCCCGCCTCGGCCCAATAGGTCGAAGCCAGCGCGTCCTTTTCGATCTCGGCGAGATGCGCCGCCGCCTCGAACGCGGTCGCGGCTTCGGCGTAACGCGATTGCGCGGTGAGCGCGAGGCCAAGGCATTGCTTCGCCTTCGATCCGCCGCCCGCGACCGACCAGCGCTCCGCCGCCCGTTCCCCTTCTGCGGGGTCGCTGCGCGTCATCGAGGCGCAGCGCGTTGGGGTGTCGTCGGCGGCGAGCAGCAGGGCGATCAGCGCGATCATGGCAACACATCCTCCACCGCGCGGATGATCAGCGCGATATCGGAGTCGCGCGACAGGCGGTGATCGCCGTCCTTGATCAGCCAGGTCTGCACATCGGCTGAACGGATCAGCTCGGCGAGCCGCCCGGCGCGGTGCCACGGCACGTCGGGATCGCGCTGCCCCTGGACGAAGCGCACCGGGCAATCGATCGCGATCGTGCCGAACATCAGCCGGTTGGCTTCGCCCGATTGCCAGAAACGGCTGGTATAGACGGTTGGCGCGGGGCCATAGGCATTGGCGCGCTCGATCCGCCCTTCCTGCAGCAGCCGCATCTTTTCCTCGGTGGAAAAGCCCCAGTCGGTGAAATCGGGCGCCGGCGCGATGCCGACGCAGGCCATGACGCGTTCCGGCCGCTGGAGCGCAGCCGACAGCATGATCCACCCACCCAGCGACGATCCGACCAGCAGCACCGGGCCTTCGGCGACCTGATCGATCATCGCCACCGCATCGTCGCGCCAGTCGGCGAAGCTCTGGTCCTCGAACTGCCCTTCGCTCGCGCCGCAGCCGCCATAGTCGAAGCGGAGATAGGCGCGGCCGTGCGCCCTGGCCCATTGTTCGAGCGCGATCGCCTTGGTGCCCGCCATGTCGGAGGCATAGCCGGGGAGGAAGATGACCGTCGGGCCGGTGCCCGGGGTGTGATGAAAAGCGAGACGGGGACGCATGCCGGGGGATTTAGGCGTCGAAGCCGGACAGGACAACGGGCGCGACACGCGGTTCCGCGCCGCTACAGCCCTTCCGTCATTCCCGCGAAGGCGGGAAGCCATTGACGCTAAGTTTGCGACTCCTTCGATGCCCTGCGCGAATGGATCCCCGCCTTCGCGGGGGGGGGGGGATGACGGGAAAGGAGC